>JAJPHJ010000029.1 GCA_021325335.1 Pseudomonadota bacterium
GCAATAGCCTGCACGAGCGCAAACAGAAAGGCCGCCAGACTGGCGGCCTTTCTTTCATTCGTTTTGAAGGCGTCGATTCGTCACGCCGCCGTCTTGTAGACGACCTGATAGCCGTGGCGCACTGCCACTAAGTAGCATGCCGAGCAGATATGGAAGTGGGGGTCGAGGTCTGGTCCGAGGCTCACGTAGAGTTTGGATTGGCCGGCGTCATGGTTACAAAAAGCGCATTGTTCCATCATGACTATAAGACGCTCGGCGCGCGCGGTCCGTGACCTTCGCCCGCCTACTGCGATGTGAATCACAGGCGGCGTTCGGGTAGCGCGTGTGCCGCGATGCGCCGCGCGATGTCAGCGGCATAGCGCTCGTGTTCCGGTTTCATCATCACGCTGCGCAGAACGGTGCAGTGATCCGCATCCCACTCGACGCGCTCGAGCGCGCGACAGCCAAAGGCGCGCGGCAGTTTCCACTTGGCCAAGAAGAGCGGCGCGGCATCGCGCTCGCAGCGCGCAAACGCTCGCTCGCTGCGCTGGCTGACGACGCTCGCCGGCACGCGCTCGCCGGGGGCGATCGGCGCAAACGTGATGATGTCGAGCTCGGGGCGCACGACGGGCACGAGGACGCCGGACGCATCTGCCTCGGCGGCCGCCAGCAACGCGGCTCGGCGCGAGGCCGACAGCGAACGGCCAAGACCCTGCGCCGTCAGCGGAAAGAGCCGGAGCGTCGCCCACAACGCCGCCGCCGCGGCGCCCGCGCGCGAACACTCGAGACTGATCTCTCCCGGATGGAGTTCCTCCGAGGTGAAGTAGGTGTAGGGCGAGTCGTGACGGTAGAACGCGCCGACCGTAGGATCGGCGAAGATCACCGCACCGCAGCCGTACGGCTGCAAGCCGTGTTTGTGCGGATCGACGACGACGGAATCGCACGCCGCGATGGCGCGCCAATGCTGCTCGTCCATCTTCGCCGACGGTTCGGAGGCGATCGTCGCGAAGAAGCCGCCGTACGCGGCATCGACGTGCACGCGCACGCCGCGTTGGCGCGCCCACGCGAGCACGTCGTGGATGGGATCGACCGCTCCGCACGCCGTCGTGCCGGCCGTGACCACGATCGTGCCGATGTCTGCCGGGCGCAGGTCGGCAAGCGCATCGAGGTCGATTTTGCCTCGCGCGTCCACCGGCAGGCGATGATGGGCCACGCCGAGCACGTCGCACATCCGTGCGTGCGTGTAGTGGGCCTCCTCCGAGAAAGCGATCGATTTGCCGGGATGCAGCTGCGAGGCAACCCACAAAGCCTCGAGATTCGCGATCGTTCCAGAAGACGTCAGATGACCGAGCGAAGGAGCCGCGAAGCCGAACATCGCGGCGAGCTGCGCCACGCATTCCTGCTCGAGAAACGCCGTCGCACGGCCCCCGTCAAGGGCGTGATTGTTCGGGTTGATGCGTGCGGCCACTGCGTAAGCGGCCAAGGCGACCGCATGCGGCGGCCGTTGCATCTGGCCGGCATAATCGGGATGGAAGTAGGGATAGTTGTCGTGCAGCCGCTCTACGAGCGCATCGATCGCGGCGATCGCAGCCTGCGGTTCGACTTCGAGGCTCGGATGCGACGCAAAGGCCGGGAACCCCGACTCCCAACGCTCGATGCCGTCGAGCCCCACCGCGAGCAGTCTGCGGAAATCGGCCTCGCGCACGGCGTCGGCGCGCAGCTATTCGCCGATGGGAGCGAAGAGGTCGTCCAGGTCTTCGCGCGTGAGCGACTTCGCAAACGCGGCGTCGGTCGAGACGACGGAATCCGCGAGGGCCTGTTTGCGTTGTTGGAGCGCTTGGATCTTCTCTTCGACCGAGCCGAGCGTCACGAGACGGTAGGCCGTCACCGGCTTGGTCTGGCCGATGCGATGCGTGCGGTCGATGGCCTGGCGTTCGATCGCCGGGTTCCACCAGGGGTCGTAGAGCACCACGTAATCGGCTTCCGTCACCGTAAGGCCGACGCCGCCGGCCTTGAGACTCATCAAGAACACGGGCGGACCGTCATCGTTGCGAAAATCATCGAGCACCTTGCTGCGGTTCTTCGTCGCGCCGTCGAGGTACGAGTATCGTGTGTGGCGCGCGTCGAGCGCGTCGCGCATGATGCTCAGCATCTCGGTGAAGGAGGAGAAGACGAGCACGCGGTGGCCGGATTCGATGATGGATTCCAGCAGCTCTAAGAACGCCTGGAATTTGCCCGATGCTTCCTCGTCCTCGCGCCAATGCTCGCCGATGAGGCCCGGATGGTTGCAGATCTGGCGCAGCTTGGTGAGCGCGGCGAGGATGGACAGTTGTGCTCGCGCGATCCCGCGCTCGTCCACTTCGCGCAAGATGTCGCGCCGCGCCCGCATGACGGTTTCTCGATACGCTTTCTTCTGAGACGCCGTCATCTCGCATTCGATGGTCTGTTCCGTGCGCGAAGGCAAGTCGGCTGCGACCTGCGTCTTGAGCCGCCGGATCATGAACGGCTGGACGCGCTTGGCCAAGCGTTGCTGCTTCTCCGCATCGCCGTCGCGCATGATGGGTGTCTCGAAGGTGGTGCGGAAATGCCCCTCGTTACCGAGCAGCCCGGGCATGACGAAATCGACGATGGACCACAGATCGAGCACGGAGTTCTCGATCGGCGTTCCCGTGAGCGCCAAGCGCTGCTCGGAATGAATGCCTTTGAGAACGACCGAGACTTTGGCTTGCGGGTTTTTGATCTGTTGCGCTTCGTCCAACACGATGGCGCGGAAGGAAAGCTTGTTCAGACTCTCTGCGTCGCGGCGCGCAAGAGCATAGGAGGTGACGAGCAGATCGTACGAATCCGCTTCGTTGTAGATGGCCTCGCGGCCGGCGCCGGCGGTGAGCAGCGTGACGCGCAACTCAGGGACGAATCGGGCCGCCTCGCTCACCCAGGTATGGGTGACCGAGGTCGGGCACACGATGAGCGTGGGAGCGCTGCCGCGGCGCAGGCGCTCGCGCTCGACATACGAGAGGATCTGCAGTGTCTTGCCCAGTCCCATGTCGTCGGCAAGGATGCCGCCGAACGCATAGCGCCCGAGATAGGCGAGGAAGTCGAGGCCGCGGCGCTGGTATGGGCGTAAGATCGTCGCCAGGTGCGCCGGCGGCTCGATCTCTTCGATCCCCGAGAAGCCGCGCACCGCTTCGCGCAGGTCGCGCAGCTGTTGCGGCAGTTCTCGATCGCCGCATGCCCGCGCCAAGTCGTCGTACACGGAAAGCATTTGCGCCGCGGACAGGCGTACCGGACCGCCGCTTTCGAGCGAGTGTCCGAACCCGCCCGTCGCTTCGCGCAGCAACGCGAAGGACGAGAGGTCGATGAAGCGGCCGTCGGCCAGACGATAAAAGCGCCCCGAGCTTTGCCAGAGCGCTTTGACGTCGTCGGGGGACAACGGTTGTCCGTCGAGCATGAGCTCGACGGAGATCTCGAGCCAGTCGATCGGGCCTGCGGCCGACGCGGAGATCTTGCCCTTCTGTTTGGTCTTCGTCTTCTCGGCGGCGCTCTCGACGGACAGCGAGACGTGGATGGCCTTCGGGCCTTCCACGAGCGACTTCATCGTCTCATCCAGATCGAGATGGAACTCGTTCTTCCACGAAGGCAAAATCTCGGTACCGAATTGATAGGCGAGATCGGTGCCCTCCAGCCGCCATGCGGTCTCGTCGTAGTGCGGCAAGGGATCGTCTGGATGCTCCAAGCGAAAAGCTTCGAAGATCTCTTTCCAAGGACGGAAGCCATGTGCTTCGAGCTTGGTCCGGACGTTCGCCGCGACGGCGGGATCGCAATAGGCATAGCGAGGCGTGCTACCCTTCTTGCCGTCGTCCACTCTCCGCAACGGACTGAATTCGCCCGTTGTGATCGGCCAGTTGGCGCCGCTGCGCGCATCTTCCACCGCGGCGTCGGCGCTGATGCCGTCGCCTAGCCAGCGCAGGCGCAACAGGGTCTGGCGTTCCATCTCTTCGGGCAAGAGCAAGAGCGACGCCGCGGTCTCGCGGTCGAGCAACCCGTGCGCGCGCTCGAGCAAGAGCGGCACTTCGGGAGCGGCAAGGCGGATCGTCGAGGAGTGCTTGAACCGCTCGACGATCCGCACGCCGAACGAACCGTCGTGCAGCGAGAAGGCCTGGCCGTCGAACAGCCACGAGGGCATGCCCTCCACGATGCGCACGGCAGAGCATTCCATCGTCGAGCCGTCCGGCCGCACGAAGTGGCCGGTGAGCTCGAGATCGCCGTCATCTGAGCGCGATCCCGAGAGCCGAAGGTGCAGCGGAGACAAGACGATGCGCACCTGAGGCATCGCCTCCGGATGCGAGCCGAGATGGTCGTCGTAGCGCACGCGCGGGTGGGAAATGAGCCGCAGCAGCAGCTGCGCAAAATTGCTGCTCAAGCGTTGCGTGTGTTCGGACGATGGACGCGCTAGCGCGTAATCTGCCGGGGTACCGAACATGGGCCCGAGCGTCGCGTCCGACAGGAGAGCGCTGTCGTAGCGGTCCCACTCCTCGCCCGTGAGATTGGCCTGGCGGGTGGTGCGATACAGTTGCTGCAGATCGCCGTGCGTGCGCGCAACGCCGTGAAGTTTGGGCGCGTCGAGACAGAGCCGCGCATAAAAAACGCCGAGGCGCTCGTCAAAACCGATGACGACCCACAAGCGACGCCGCGGCGCGAGCGTTTCGTGGTGCGGCGCGAGCAGGTCGAAGAGTTCGCCGAGTTCGCCCGCAGGCCGGCCGTTGGTCTGCGGGCCCGCAGCCGGCGGCGCAGCCGAAGCCGCACCGTTCGTCGGCTGGTGCGCACCGGAGAGCGCGCCGTTCGTCGGCGCAGCCGGAGGCGGTTCGGGCGGCTCCGTGTGTTGCGTCGCGAGTTCTGTGAGCATGGATAGCGCGGCGACGGCGTGCTTGCAATCATATCCGTAGCGGCACGTGCAGTTGCATCGCATCCCGAGCGGCAACCGCGATGGGTCGCGCGTCAGCGTCGTCGTGTGCGTCTCGGTGTCGGCGACCGTGGCGACGAGGTCGACGCGACGAAGATTGAGCGACCGCACCTTCCCGCGCTGATACGCGGCGAGGCCTTGGGCGATGATCGGTTTTGGGAACGTGCCTTCGATTGCGGATTGGGCAGGGATCAGGTCCTGCCAGAGCCCCAGCGGTGGCCCCCCGCGCTCGGGACCGACGCCTTCTTCAAAACGAAGAGTAACAGGTTGATTCACTTTCGCTTGTGCGCGAACAGCCATACTTTTCAAAGTTCGCCAAGCAGGGTGCGGCTCCCGCCAGAA
>JAJPHJ010000107.1 GCA_021325335.1 Pseudomonadota bacterium
AACGAGATCGGCCCTACATCGCCGGGCTCGCCGCATATGGGCCTGTGGTTTCACGATCCGGACGGGTATCGCTGGGAGCTCTCGGTTCGGAACGGTGCCCGCGAGCGCTAGCCGCGCAGATATTCACTAAAATGATACCTGCTCACAAGTCCTCCTTATGCTTAACGCCACCCCAGGTCAGCGCTCTCCAGGTTGAAATCGCGGCGATTTGGACAGAGTAATAACGGTGCCGGGCGTTGCAACAATCGCGCCCTGGTTTGGACAGGTTGCTTTAAACGATTCCCCGTGAGGTGCGCGTGCAGCTAGGTTTGATCGTATCGACCTGTTGCCTCGGTGATGCGGATGCAGTAAACAATTGGTGATTGATCGTCGTGAGTCGCATGCTGATGTGTTAGTTCTTTGGGATAGCTGTTCTTGTCTTTTACCGCCATCAACGAAAGTTTGCCTAGCAGGATAGTCATTGCATGGGTGGCGTCGTGGCCGTGGAGTTCCTCGTATCGTCCCCAGGCGACGACGCTCGACCAATTTCCAAGATCATCAACATGGTCGATCTCGAAACATACATCGGGATTTTCGCGCATCATGCTGATCTTTAGGCCTTCTGAGGAATGACTGATGATGGTTCCATCTTCATAAGCGTAAGTGATAGGCACTATGTAGGTCCGCCCGCTGGCGTGACAGGCGATACGTCCAACGACACAACGGCGTAACAGCTGCTTGATGCCCCGTTGGTCAAGTTGCCCGATCATGAGAGTAGTATATCCATTTCAACGCTACCCATCAAGAAACTAGCGTGCATTTCGATGTGAGCTTTTGCCTACCCAAATTCCCAAGCCGTGATCTCGATCACCCTGCGACAATTGTGGGGGACTTCACGTGAAGTTCATCTCCAAGGTTTGAGACGTTCGCGAATCTTCCCGTCTCAGCTTGTATAGTGAACGGCAGCGGGGGTTGAGGTAAATTCCGACACGCCGAAGCGGTGCCGCAACTCCATCACCCTCAACCCGCTGTCACAAGATTGTGCATCCTGCCACTTCCTCTTCGCTAGCAGGGCTAACAGGGTCTAAATATGGGGCTAAAAAGGAGCTGCTCCTCGCAGCTAGAGGAGCAACCCCTTGTCTTACTTGGCTCCCCGAGCTGGACTCGAACCAGCGACATTCTGATTAACAGTCAGACGCTCTACCAACTGAGCTATCGGGGAATACCTATGACAGCGTTCTCACTCCGGCCGTGGATTCCATTCGCAACACCGGTGGCTCCAGCGATATCCCCATCTAGCAGTTGCGCCGGTCGCAACATGCTTCCGGCGCAACGTTTCCGAGACTCGAAACCCGCTTATCGCTGCGGGTGTTTTGTCGCGTGCGGGTGCGGCGCTGGCTGGCTCATCGCGTGGACGCGATGGACAACTTCAGGGCGCACAACGGTGTGTTCGTGGTGTACGACGAGCGGGCGTGCGGCGGGCTTCTGGAATCGCGCGATTTGCCGCTGCGGCGTCGTCAGTTCATGCACCTTGGTGATGTGATGGACGACAACGGCGGGGTGTGCTCGCGCGATTGTGCGCACGGTGCTCGCACGGCGCACGGCGGTGAGTGGATGCTCGACCGCCACCACCGCTGGGTGACCATGGTTGACACGCGCTAGGAAGACCCTATCGGTGCCCGCGATCCGCTCGTGTCGAACCTGCACGATTGTAGCCGGATAGTGCCGGTAGAATCGATCCACGAAGATCTCGCGGACCGTTGGCCGTGTGCGCAGGCCGTTAGGGCCACCGTTGAAGCTGATGCGGTTCACGACCGCTTGGCGGACGATCACGGTGCGGTCGATGAAGACGTTACGCACGATTCGCCGGTTCACGTTCGTGACGGCAGTGTTGTACACAAAGACGTTATCGCGCCACCGGCCGCCAGCGTAACCGCTGCCATAGTAGCCATTGCCGTAGTCAACGCCGCCGTAATAGCCGACCTGCGTGGCCCAGTAACCCGGGTTCCAGACGTACGAACCATCGTTCCACGCCCAATACCCTGGGGTCCAGACCAAGCCCGGCTCCGGCGCGAGCATCCACGCGCCCGGCACCCAATAGTAGCCTGCCGGCCCGTAGGCCCAGTAGCCTGGGGTCCAAATGTAGTTCGGTGCCGGGACCGGCGGTTGTGCGTAGACCGGGATTGCCGGCGGTCCGACGTTGATGGCGATGCCAACAGAGATCTGCGCCGCAGCCGGGGTCACCACCGCGGCGAGCATCAGAAAGAGGAAGAGTGTAAAGCCGAGTTTTTTCATGACGTGGCCTCCGTATCTCACCAACGTATCTTTTTCCCGAACCA
This sequence comes from Pseudomonadota bacterium, assembly GCA_021325335.1. Lineage (GTDB taxonomy): Bacteria > Vulcanimicrobiota > Vulcanimicrobiia > Eremiobacterales > Eremiobacteraceae > JAJPHJ01. The sequence goes on from JAJPHJ010000107.1 coordinate 2,319, forward strand.
TCGCTATATGACAAAAAGATTGTCCCGTGTGAAGGGCTTCGGGACGCTTGCTTGCGCACATTAAATTTTGCGCAAAAAAAAGAGCCTCGCTTCTTCGAGGCTCTGCGATGTATCGAACTTTCGACGTTAGTGCGCCGGCGCGAGCCAGGTCGTCGTATCAGCCCATTTGACTTGGATCGGCACGCACGAGGAAACTTGCTGTCCACCGTACGTCACATCGTTGTAGAGATCGAAGTGATGCTTGATCTCGACGCCCGGCGCGAAGCTGCCGACATCGGTCACCTTGCGAAGGTAGCTCGATTGCGAATTGCGGTACCCGACCGCGAAGGTGATGCTTTTGGCCGGCTTCATCCCGCTGATAACGTAGTCGATCTGCGTTCCGCTGGCCTTCTTGCTCAAGGCCTTGGGCGCAGTGACAAAACACTGTTTGATCGTGACCGGCGCGAGCGCAGCCGATGCGGGTGCGCAGATCACGCCAGCAATCGCACAGCTCAGAGCAGCGCCGACAAAAAGACACGCGAGAAGCTTCATAGTGATGGGCTCCTTTCAGGTGGTCCGGAGTTTTGCGGTTCCGGTAGGACGCTCCTACGCTTGACTGCGACTTTCCATGAAGCTGACGACGCCGGTCTCCAACTGATAGTAGGCGCCTACGATCTTCAGCGCTCCAGACTTGACCAGTTCTGAGAGCACCGGGCTTTGATTCAGTCTTGCTATCGAGAGCCGGACGTTTTCTTTGGTCGCGTTCACGGTCCAATCGCCGGCTTGGCCTTTGGTCGTCTTGGCTGCCGGTTCGATGATCGCCGCAAGCGCCTGGATATCGCCCGGAAAAGACTCGCCCTTCGTCAGATCGATACCGGCCTTGACGGCGCCGCACGCCGAATGCCCCATCACCACGATGAGCGGTGACTTCAGCACCGCTGACGCGTATTCGAGGCTTGCGGTCTCCGTTGCGGTCGCGACGTTGCCCGCCACTCGCACGACAAAGAGGTCACCCAGTCCCTGATTGAAGATGATCTCGGGTGTCGTGCGCGAGTCGGCGCACGACAGCAACGACGCGAAGGGCGCTTGGCCCTGACCCAGCGCCGCGCGCTCCTCGATCGTCTGGGTCCTGGTCGTCGTCATGTGCTGGACGAAGACCGTATTACCGGCCTTGAGCTTTGCGAGGGCGTCGTCTGGTGACATCGATGGCGCCTCATTCGCGGCCAGCACCGGCATGTTCATGCCGATTCCAGCGACGAGCACCGTGCCGACCAGGAATTTTTTGCGCGAGAGTGCCGTTGTGCGATGTTCTGATTGCATGATTATCCTTTCGAGCCTCACGTCTTGTGGAGTATCTTAAATGCGTGCTCCCAGCTGTGATTTCGCATTCCGTAGACGACCCACAGAATGGACAGCGGCTCGAGCAGCCGCGCACCCTCGATGGAGCCGACGTCCACCACCGACCAGCCGAACTGCTTGACGAAGCCCGCGACCACGTTCTTGGCGGCCTCATCGTTGCCTGCGATGAACATGTCCGGTGGCCCGCCCGGCAACTCGGGGTGCACCATGAGCGCGTTGCCGACGGTATTGAAACACTTGACGACCTTGGCGGCCGGCAGCCACCGCTGCACCTGTTCGCCGGCGGAGTCGTTCCAGCCAAGCGCAAGCTGCGGCGGGGGCGCACCGCCCGGGAAGATCAACGGATTCGTGGCGTCGACGACGATCTTGCCGGCCAGATTCTCAGGGCCGGCCAGCTTCAACGCGTTTTCTGTCCCTGACCACGACGTCGCAAGGACAACGACTTCTCCGAATTTCGCGGCCTCCGCGAACGTGCCGCCTGAAGCATGCTCGCCATTCGCTGCGACCCAGGCTTTGAGATTCTTGTTGTGCGCGTCGCGCGAGCCCATCTCCACGTCGTGTCCGAGCGACACGAAACCCGAGCCGAGTTTCTGGCCCACGTCCCCGGTGCCGAGGACTCCGATTTTCATAACGCTTCCTTTGCAAGACTCGGCTACAACGATGCGAGCGCGACGCGCGCTGTTGCGATGCAGTCAGATACAGATGGGCTCTTGAGGTAGCTGCCGCACAGTTTGACGTGCGGCAAGCGCTTGAGCCCCTTATCCACCGCCGCCAGCCGCTCGGCATGCCCTATGTTATATTGCGGGATGGCTTCCTGCCAGCGAAAACCAGCGACGACGCGAGGACTCGTGTCATCGATCCGCAGCACCTGTCGCAGATCCTCATGCGCTTGACGGGTCAATGCTTCGTCGCTGAGCGCGGCGACCGAAGCGTCTGTCGCGCCGCCGAGGAACGCCGTCACGAGCGCTTCATCGCTTGGGGACCGATCCGGAAACATCGCGGAGTTCCAGACGCAGCCTAAAATCTTCAAACCTTCCGTGCGCGGCACGAGAAAGCCAAACCCATCGAGGGGAACACCGATGCTCGTGCGTGGATATACGAGCGCGATCTGCACGATCGTTGGGTATTCGAACGCCGCTAAGGCTTCGGCGCTCTTGGGCTCGAGCGGCTCAAGCAGCGAGGCCGCGGCGGAGGCGGGTGTGGCAAGCACGACCGATTTCGCAACGACGCGCGCATCGGTCTTCCCGCCCACGAGCAACTCCCACCAGGCGCCGCGCTGCCAGAGCGCCGTCACCGGCGAGTTCACGCGCAGATCGGGCGCGAGGTGCTCGGCCAGCCCTCGGACGAGCACATCGTTGCCGCCTGCAAAACCGAAACTGCGGCGGCGCGGGGGCTTCGAGCCGGATTTGGTCTTCGGTCGAGCCATCATGCCGCGCAGCAAGCTGCCATGCTCGCGCTCTAGCCGCAGCATCTGCGGGAATGAGCTTGCCATTGAGAGCTTTGCGGGGTCGCCTGCGAAGATGCCGGAGACGTATGGCGCGACGACGCGATCGAGCACCGCCGTGCCGGCTCGGCGGCGAACAAAGTCGGCGACCGACTCTTCGTGTTCCGATGGTGCGCGGGGAACGAGCGGCTCGATCAGCGCGCGGGCTTTGGCAAACGGCGACAGCAAAGGAGATGCGAGCGCTTGTTGCGGCGATTGCGGCACTGCGACGAGCCTGCGGCCGACGTAGATGTACGCACGGGTAGCGCTCGCCTCGGCGGGCAGCACCAGCCGGCCCAGTTCGGCATCGCCGATTAGCTCTTCAAGAACTTCAGAGGATAGGAAACTCTGAGGGCCGCCGTCAGCGATGTAGGCTTCTGTTTGCACGCTCTTGATGCAACCGCCGGCGCGCTCCGAGCTCTCGAAGAGCAGCACGGAGCGACCCTGCCGCTTCGCCCAAAAAGCGCAAGCGAGTCCCGAGATGCCGGCACCGACGACGGCGAGGTCGACGGGTTCGAAGGCGTCGCTCACGGACGTCGACCTTGGTCGCGAATAAATTCGCGACCGCTACATGGGTAATTCTGGTCGCGAATACATTCGCGACGACTACGTGGCATGGCGGGAGACTGCGTTTGCAAGACAGGTTATGTAGCGCGGGTGGCACTTGAGCGCGCAGGCACGGTCGAATTCCTCGACGCCCGCCCGCTTGGCGATGGCCGCGTACTGGATGTCGATCTCGTTGAGCGTCTCGACGTGCTCGGATACGAATGCGATCGGCACGATGCACATCGCCTTGGCGCCTCGCGACGCGAGCTCTCCGATGAGTTTGTCCGAGGCCGGCTCGAGCCACTTCTGCGGACCCAGACGGCTTTGAAAAGAAATATGGATGGGGCCAGGATGTCCGAGCACGGCCGAGATCGCTTTGACGCTGCGCTGCACGTGGGAAAGATATGGATCGCCGCCTTCGATGTACGACCGCGGCAAGCCGTGCGCCGAGAAGATGAGGTGCACCTCGGGTGCCGGCGCGGAGAACGCATGGAGGGCCTTACGCGTCACGTCCGCTATGGCGGCGACGTAGTCTGGGTCGTCGCAGTGCTCTTCGAGCGCGATCACCTCGGGATGGTAATCGAGTTCGGCGAGCGCGTTGCGCACGCCCACGATTCCCGAAAGCGTCGTGCTGAACGAATATTGTGGGAACAATCCGATGACGATGAGGCGATCGAGGCCCGCCTGCGCTGCGGCGCGCATCGCCGCGAGCGAGTTCGGCTGCGAGTGGCGCATGGAGACGAAGACGGGGAAGCGCAGACCGCGCTTCCGGAGCTCGCGTTCGAGCGCCTGCGCTTGCGCTTCTGTTTGGCCGCGGATGGGAGAACCGCCGCCGATGGATGCGTACAACGACCGGCTGTAGGGCGCTCGCGCAGTCGATAGCGACCATGCGAACAGCCCCTGCAAAGGTCTCAGCCAACGCGGTAGACGGATGAGGTCGGGATCCGAAAAAAAACTGCGCAAGTAGGGCCGCACCGACTGCAAGTCCTCGGGCCCTCCTACTTGAGTCAGGACGACGCCGGTACGCGCCGGCCTCATGTCGCGCGTGCGCTCGCCGACTTCGGCGCGTCGACGAAGGCTTGCGCGCACTCGAGCGGCGTCGCGGGAAGCACGCCGTGGCCCAGGTTGAGGATGTGTCCTTGCGCGCCCGCTGCCCGCATGGCCTCGTGCGCGGCTTCGACGACCGTGCTCGGTGTGGACAGCAGCGCTGCCGGATCGACGTTGCCTTGCAACGCCGGTTTGGCTCCGATTCGAGCGCGGACAGCATCGAGGCCGATGCGCCAATCGACGCTGAGAACGTCCGCCTTCGCCCGCGGTATCAGCTCGAGCATGCCGGCACAACCGTTGACGAACAAGATCGCAGGAACGTTTGCCGCGTGGATGCGCTCGATGACGACCTCCTCGTAGGGCAACGCGAAGCGGGCGTAGGCATCGGGCGCGAGCTCGCCGGCCCACGTGTCGAAGACTTGAATCGCTTGCGCGCCGGCTGCTATCTGCGCGGCTGCGTACTCCGCGATCGTGTCGGCAAGTTTTGCGAGCAGCGCGTGGAGCAAAGCGGGTTCCCGGTAGAGCAGCGCCTTCGTAGCGGCGTAGTTCTTCGAACCGCCCCCTTCGATCAAGTACGCGGCAAGCGTGAAAGGCGCTCCGCAAAATCCGACGAGCGCGGTCTCCTCGCGCAATATAGCGCGAAGCATCCGCAAGGTCTGCATGACGAAGGGCGTCTCTTCATGAGGGTCTGGGACGTGCAGGCGATCGACATCCGCCATCGCGCGAACCGGCTGCTGGAGCGAGGGTCCCTCCTCCGTGAAGGCAAGCGGTGCTCCCATCGCTTCGACGGGAATGAGGATGTCGCTGAACACGATGCATGCATCCATGCCGAAACGTTTCACCGGCTGGAGCGAGACCTCGAGCGCGAGGTCGGGCGTCTTGCACAGCGTCAAGAAGTCGACTGTTTCGCGGATGGCGCGGTATTCGGGCAAGTAGCGGCCGGCCTGGCGCATCATCCAGACCGGAGTGCGGTCCACAGGCAAGCCCGCGCAGGCGGCGAGGAAGCGTTGCGATCCGTTCATCGATTTTGTGAGGGGCGATTTAGAGGGCGACTTGCCCGTCGCCCTCTCCATGACGTCAAGGATTAGGTGAAGACGGGGGCGGGGAATTTATCCTCGTCGATCTTGACGCCGGCGGCTTCGCGCAGCGCGAGCGCCAAGTCGGTCTTCTCCCACGGCAGGTCGAGGTCGGGGCGACCGAAGTGCCCGTAGGCCGACACTTGACGGAAGATCGGCCGGCGCAGGTTCAAGCGTTCGATGATCGCGCCCGGGCGCAGGTCGAAGTGCGCGTCGACGAGCTGGCAGATCTTCTCTTCGTCGATCCGGTTCGTGCCGAAGCACTCCACGAAGACCGAGACCGGCTTCGCGACGCCGATGGCGTAGGCGATCTGGATCTCGCACCGGTCGGCCAAACCGGACGCCACGATGTTCTTCGCCACGTAGCGCGCGGCATACGCGCCGGAGCGGTCGACCTTGGTGGGGTCCTTGCCGGAGAAGGCGCCGCCGCCGTGGCGGGCCATGCCGCCATACGTGTCCGCGATGATCTTGCGGCCGGTCAGCCCTGCATCACCGAGGGGACCGCCGATGACGAAGCGACCGGTTGGGTTCACGAAGATCCGCGTTTCGCGGTCGCGCCAGTTGCTGTCTATGGCGGTGTCGATGACGTGATTGATGATATTGTCGCGAATGGCGTCGAGCGGGTAGCCGTCGGCGTGCTGCGCCGAAACCACGATCGCGTCGACGCGCGCGGGCTTGTAGCCGTCGTACTCGACCGTGACCTGCGCCTTGCCGTCGGGGCGCAAGTATTCGATGGTCCGGTTCTTGCGGGCGGCTGCCAGCGTGCGGGTGAGGCGGTGCGCCAAGACGATGGGCAGCGGCATTAGCTCTTTGGTCTCGCGGCAGGCAAAACCGAACATCATCCCCTGGTCGCCGGCGCCGAGCGCCTCAAGCTGGCTTTTCGCGCTGATCTCGCCTTCTTTGACCTCGAGTGCGCGATCGACGCCCATCGCGATGTCGGGCGACTGTTCATCGATCGAGACGGAAATGCCGCAGGTGTCGGCGTCAAATCCGTACTTGGCGCGCGTGTAGCCGATATCGCGAAGCACCTGGCGGACGATGCGCGGGATGTCCACGTAGCAGCTCGTGCTGATCTCACCTGCGATATGCACCTGCCCCGTGATGACGAACGTCTCCACGGCCACGCGCCCCTTCGGGTCTTGCGCCAGAATCGCATCGAGGACGGCGTCCGAGATCTGATCCGCGACTTTATCGGGATGCCCTTCGGTCACGCTCTCCGAGGTGAACAGTTTTCTCGACTTTGGCATTTGCTTTAGGTTCCTTCGTTCCATGATTCGAGGTAGGCTCGCTGCTCTTTCGTGAGCTCGTCGATCTTCACGCCGGATGCCGCCAGTTTCAGCCGTGCAACCTCGGCGTCGATTTCTTCCGGCACCGGATATACCTTGGCCTTGAGACTTCCACGCTTGGCCGCAAGATACTCCACGCACAGCGCTTGGTTCGCGAATGACATATCCATGACGGCTGCTGGGTGGCCCTCCGCGGCGGCCAGGTTGATGAGACGGCCTTCTCCCAGCACGTTGACCGTTCTCTCGTCGCCGAGATGGTACTGGTCGACGAACTCCCGCGGCTGGGTCTTCTCTCCTTCAGCCAAGCGCGCGAGCGATTCGATGTCGATCTCGACATTGAAGTGGCCGCTGTTCGCCACGAGCGCGCCGCTCTTCATGGCGAGAAAGTGCTCCTCGCGCAGCACTTTCGTGTTGCCGGTGACGGTGATGAAGATGTCTCCGATCTTCGCGGCGTCAGCCATGGGCATGACCGCGTGACCGTCCATGAGCGCTTCCAGCGCTTTGGTGGGGTCGACTTCGGTGACGATGACGTGCGCGCCCAACCCTCGAGCCCGCTGCGCGATGCCGCGGCCGCACCAGCCATAGCCTGCGACGACGACCGCCTTGCCCGCGAACAACACGTTCGTCGCCCGGATGATGCCGTCGAGCGTTGACTGACCCGTGCCGTAGCGATTGTCGAAGAGGTGCTTCGTGAGGGCGTCGTTGATGGCGATGATGGGGTAGCGAAGAACGCCCTCTTTCTCCATGCTCCGCAGCCTGATGACGCCGGTGGTCGTCTCTTCTGTGCCGCCGATGACCCCTGAAACTTTCTCTTGCGCCTTCGTGAGGAGCGTCGTGACGAGATCGGCCCCGTCATCCATGGTGAAATGCGGAGCGCCGGCAAGCACGGCTTCAATGTGCTGGTAGTAGCGTGCATTGTCCTCGCCCTTGACCGCGAAGACATGCATGCCGTGGTTTGCCACGAGATAGGCCGCGACGTCGTCTTGCGTCGAGAGAGGATTGCTCGCGCAGAGCCATACCTCGGCGCCGCCTGCGGCGAGCGCGATCATGAGGTTGGCGGTCTCCGTCGTGACGTGCAGGCACGCACCCACGCGCAACCCGCGCAGCGGTTGTGTCTTTGCGAACCGCTCGCCGATGGCTTTGAGCACGGGCATGCTTTGACGGGCCCATGCGACGCGTCGCTCGCCCATCGCGGCAAGCGATGGATCCTTCACATCCGACGCGTGAGATGTGGCGCCTACTTGGGTCGACAAAGCACGTCTCCTCGGGCGTTGTGCAAACCTAGCATGGCGGTTTCGCAGGCCGATCGTGCTGAATCCTGGCTGGTGCGGTTCGGCGCTGCGACGTTCGCTGCGCGCGATGCGTCGCGACGAAAAGGCGTGACAAGGACCGAGCGGACGCGCGCGCCAAACGCCCTGGGTGCTCACGAGCCTTTCGCTTCAGGAGTTCACGCGAAAACTCGCGTCCGCCGACCCCACGCCTGGCGGCGGCAGCATCGCCGCTGCGGTCGGCGCATTCGGCGCAGGTCTCGTGCGTATGGTCGCGCTGCTCACGGTGAATTCGCCGAAACACGCCGCAGTCGCCGAGCGTTGCCGGGCCATCGCTGAGTCCGCGCGCTCGCTGTGCGACGAGCTCTTACGTCTCGTCGACGAAGATGCGGGCGCCTTCGATCGGGTCAGCGCCGCGTACCGGCTGAAGAAAGGCGACGATCGCGAGAAGGCCGCGCGCTCGGCTGCGATACAAGAGGCGCTCGCGGGTGCGATCTCTCCGCCTGCTTCAGTGATCGAACTGGCGCGTGGCGTCTGCGACTTGGCGGTCGAGCTCGCAGATATCGGCAACCCGAACGCATTGAGCGATATCGGTTGCGCGGCGCTGTGCGCGCAAGCGTCCGCGCGGGGCGCCGCGCTCAACGTGGACGTCAATGCCAACTCCCTTCGCGACCGCGATGCCGCCGCTCGCCACCTCGCGCGCGCAGCTCGCGACGTCGCCCAGGTGGACGTGCTGTGCGAAGTGATTCTGAGCACGCTGCGAGCAAAGACGCAGGCCCCGACGTGAGCGCCATCTTGCTGGATGGGCGACGTATCGCCGCCGGCATTCGGGACCAGGTCAAGTTCCGTGCCCTGAAACTCCGCGAACGCGACCTGACGCCGAAGTGCGCCGTCGTGCTCATCGAAGGTGACGAACCCGGCCGGCTGTACGCCGAACAGATCGCGAAGAGCGCGCTGCCGCTTGGCCTGGACGTCGAGATCCGTTCGTTACCGCCGGCCGCCACCACCGACGATGTTGTGAGGGCGGTCGCCGCCGTCGTCGACGACACGAGCATCCAAGCGCTGATGGTGCAGCGCCCGCTGCCTTCCGGTCTCGATGCAGAGCGCATCGCCGAGGAGATCGACCCGCGCAAAGACGTGGACGGCGCGCATCCTTATAATCAGGGCCTGCTCATGGCCGGCGAGACGTTCTTCGCACCGGCCACGGCCGCCGCGGTGATGGAGTTGCTCCGTCAACCGGGGGTCCCAACGCTCGACGGCGCGCGAGCCGTCGTCCTCGGCCGATCCGCCGTGGTGGGACGGCCGGTGGCGCTCATGCTGGTGGCAGCAAACGCGACCGTGACCATCTGTCATTCGCGTACGAAGAACCTTGCGGAAGTTGCGCGTGAAGGCGAGATCCTCGTTGCCGCCGTCGGCCACCCGAAATTCGTGACCGCCAATCAGGTCCGGCAGGGCGCCACCGTGATCGACGTGGGAACGAATTATGTCGACGGCCGTTTTGTGGGAGACGTAGACTTCGAGCCGGTCTCCAAGGTCGCGGGACTCATCACGCCGGTCCCCGGAGGCGTTGGTCCGGTGACGACGGCCGTTTTGCTGCGAAGCATCGTCGAAGCGGCGGAGCGTTCGCGCTAGCGCAGGACGAGGTCGAGGAAGCCCTGGAGATCCTCCGCGTCTACCGAGGTGCCCGGTCGCGGATTCGCTTCGGTCGGGCCGTGAAAATCAGTCCCGGCAGTCATTACCAAGTTTCGCTCGCGCGCTTTTGTGCGCAGACGCGCTGCGTCGTGCGGCAAGTGGCTGGTCGACCAGACCTCGATGCCGCGCAATCCGGCATCGACGAGGCTATCGAGAAGTTCTTCTGCCGCGTTCCGCGTAGGGTGCGCGAGCACGGAAACGCCGCCACAGGCGTTGATCGCGGCGATCGCCTCGGCAGGAGTCAGCGTGCTCGACGGCACGAATGCCGCACAACTCGAACCGATGTGGCGCTCGAATGCGTCGCTGATGTCGCGCGCTGCACCGCTTTCGACGAGCGCTCTTGCGATATGCGGGCGCCCGATCATGCCGCCACCGGTCTGGCGTACGACATCGTCCATCGAAATCCGGACGCCTTGTTCTTGCAGCTTCGTCACGATCTGCACCGCGCGCTCGCGGCGCACTGACTTGCGATCGGTGAGCACCCCGTCGAGCGTTGCGGGACCGATGGGAACTCCATAGCCTAAAATGTGCAGCTCGCGACCCTGAGCGAACGTGCTGACCTCGACTCCGCTGATGGCCCTACGTCCGAACCGCTCGAGCATTTCGCCATGCTGCAGATACATCCCAAGCGTATCGTGATCGGCGATCGAAAAATAATCCAATCCGGTTGCAGCGATGAGGTCCACGAGTTCGCTTGGCGCAAGTCGACCATCGGAGATCGTCGTGTGCATGTGGAGGTCGACAGTGAGCGATGGGCTGCGCGACAAACTTTCGTCTCCTTGAGAGCCAAGATACGGGCGCGCGGGTGCAGAAGTTCGTCCCGTGACCGCCCGCCCCAGTCGTCCGGCCGAACCGCCTTCCGACGATCAAAACGCCTTTCTCGAACATGCGATGGCGACCTACGGCCGGCAGACCTACAACTACGCTTATCGGCTCGCCGGCAACGAAGCTGATGCACGCGATCTCACACAAGAGGCGTTCATCCGCGTGTATCGCGCCTGGCGCTCGTTTCAACCCGGAACATCGTTTCTCTCCTGGATCTACCGCATCGTCACGAACCTGCATCGAGACGAATTGCGCAAGCGCAAAGGCGTGATCTTGCAGGAGTTGCCCGACGACAACGTGGCGCGCGAACTTCCCCGAGAGGCTCGCCAGCACGATCCTATCGCGCAGATCCACGAGCGGCAGCTTTCGGAAAGCGTGGCGTCAGCGCTGGCCCGGCTCACCCCGGATCAGCGCGCAGTCGTCTTGCTCGCGGATGTTGAGGAGCGCTCGTATCAGGAGATTGCGGATATCATGGCGTGCTCGATCGGCACGGTTCGGTCGCGCTTGCACCGGGCCAGGCTTCAGCTGCGCAAGATGATCCCCAGAGCCCGCGCCGCCGAACAGCAGCAAGGATCAACGGCATGATCGTCCGGATAAGCGGGACATTAGGTCTGGCGCAGTGGATGCAAATAGATCCGCGCGGGCTGCGTCAACCCGCCCTCTCGCACCGCGGAACGGAACCGGGCGGCCAAGCGTTACCCTTGGTGAGGGGATGTCCAAGCGCACCTTCTTTGAAAGACCACGAATGATGACATGCCATGATTGCCAAGAACTGCTCACCGATTATCAGCGTGGTGAGCTTACGGCCGACAACGATGCGGCGCTGTTCGAGCATATCTCGACGTGCCCGCAGTGCCGGGCTGAGCTGGATGGCCAGACCGAACTGACGGCCACGCTGCGCGCGGCGTTTTCGCAAGAGCTGGACATGCCCGCCTCCGTCATGGCAAGCGTGCGACAATCGGTGCACAGCGAGCGGCGAGCTGCCTTCGGCAACGCCCTGCGCTCGTGGCTGCGTCCGGTCGTCCTCGCACCTGCGGCTGCCGGAATCGTCCTGGTCGCCGGCGTCGCAACCTACGTGCACAACGGATCGACCCCGCCACGGGTCTCCGCAGAGTATCTCGTGCGCCAGCACGTCGTGCACACCTTGAACTCGCAATCGAGCGACCGCGCCTGGAATGCGTATCTCCTCACTTCATCGACGAGTGACGATGCGAATGCGAAGACCAAGTAGATCGTTCGCATTTTTCGTCGCCCTTGTCGGCGCAGCGCTGCTGTGGCCCATCGGACAAGCCCGCGGCGCCGACCTCGACGCGCTGTACGCGCAAGCGGTCGGAGCTGACGATCATGTTTCGTACTCCGCGACTCTGACGTCCGTAGCCTATGATAGCGACCATGCGGTTTCGACCGTCGCGCGCGTCGAACACCGGGCGCCTTTCTCGTGGCGCATCTGGTACATGGCTCCGGCGGACGCGTACGGACGCCTGATCCTCAGCGACGAGCAGCGCACTTACCAATACGAGCCTAATCTCAACCGCGTGATCAGCCACGACTGGTACGAATCCGCCCCCGGCGTCGCGACGCCGGTCGACATCGCGACCGTGCTGCGCAACTATAGTATCGAACTCGGCCCGGCGAGTTCCATCGCCGGCCGCGCGGCGCACAGTCTTTCACTCGTCTCGCGCCACACCGGCATTCTGGCGCAGCGGATCTGGGTGGACGATAAGACGAAGCTCATCTTGCGCCGAGAGAACTACAATAGCGACGGCGCTGTGACCGAACAGACGAGCTTCGATAGCATTCGCATAGTCGCAAGCTTTCCGCCGGGACTCTTCGCGCTGCAGGTGCCTAGGGGCATGACCCTCGTCCAGGGATACGACTACGGGAAATCTACTCAAGACACGGCTGACGTCATGCGCCTGGCGACCTTCAAATTCGCCGAGCCCAAGTATCTGCCGGATGGGTTTACCCTCGTCTCGGGCAGCGTCGCCACGCACGATGGCGTGCAGACGATCCAACTCGTATATGGCGACGGGCTGCGCACCTTCTCGCTCTTCGAGAACGCGACGGCTCGCATGCCGACTTTCGATGAGGCGACGCCCAAACCGCTGCAGGTCGGTTCTGCGAACGCCGAGACCGCAAACGTCGCGGGCCAGACGCTGGTGTCTTGGAACGCGGGCGGCCTCAATCTGACGCTCGTCGGCGATCTCTCCGAAAAGGAAAGCGCGACCATCGGAGCTTCGATTCATCCGTAGAGGCGAGCGCCGCTGCAACGCCATGCCCGGAGCATAACGGCGTGTCGCTTGAAGTCTTCTTCGACCCGGCTGCGGAGCGCCACGACACCGGACCGCATCATCCCGAGCGCGCGCAGCGGTTGGAAGCATTCGCCGCGGGCTTGGAGCGGGCCGGCCTCTCGCGCGAAAGCTTTTTGCGCCCGCAGCACGCGACGGCCGACGCTATCCAGGCCGTACATCCCGCGAAGTACGTCGGCGTGGTCGAAGCGGTGTGCGAATCGATCCCCGCCGGCAGCGTCGGCGAGCTTCCGACGGGTGATACGGTCGTCTCCCACGAGAGCTATGCGATTGCGCTCTCGGCCGCTGGGGGCGCGATCGCCGCAGCTGAGACAGCCAAACCCGGTGCGCCCACCCTCGCCCTCGTGCGACCGCCCGGACATCACGCCGAACCAGCTCGCGGCATGGGATTTTGTCTCTTCAACAACGTCGCCATAGCCTCAAGTCGCGCTCTGCGCGCGAGCGGTAACGTCCTCATCGTGGACTTCGACTACCATCACGGCAATGGCACGCAAGCGTGGGTCGAACGAGCGCTCGCGGGCGAAGAGCGAGGGCTTGGATTTATCTCCACTCACGCGTACCCGGCGTACCCAGGCACCGGTGCCTTTGACGAGTCGCGCGTGAACGACGCTGGGTTCGTCCTCGATATTCCGCTCCCGCACTCGACCGACACCGATGATTTCACCAACGTGTGGGCTCAGCTGTTGCCGCTCGCCGCGCGCCGCGTCCAGCCGAAGACGATCATCGTTTCTGCGGGGTTCGACTTTCTCGCGGGCGACCCGATCGCCGGTCTTTCGGTGGCTGCGCGCGCGGTCGATAGCCTTTGCGATTTGCTGGGCGAGACTGCCGCAGAGCATAACGCCTCGCTGGCATTCGTGCTGGAAGGCGGCTATTCGCTCGACAACCTCCGCGCGAGCGGCGAATCGCTTGGGAGAGTTTTCAGCTCCGGTGGGCTGACCGCGTCGCCGTCGGCCCGCGCTACGCTCCGCGATGAGCGCCTACGCAAGATGGTGGACGAGGCGAAGCGCTGGCTCGCGTAGCGCGCAAATAAATTTGCGCGCGCCACACTACCTAAGGTAATGTAGGAGTCGCGAATTTTATTCGCGACAAAAACGCACACTACGCTTGAATGTGAGCTATTGGGTGAGCTGCTTGATGTACGAGCGCGCTTTGGTCGCGCCGTCGCCGCTTGGCACGTACGCGAGGTAGCGCTTGTACGCCGCGGTCGCGAGCTGCTTGGCGCCGAGGTGCCGATAGGTTTCTCCGAGCAAGAACCATAGCTGCGGATCCGGGTGAGCCTTGTCCTGGTGGCCCTCAAGCGCTTCGAAGACCGCGCGCGCGTTGTGATAGTCCTTCAGGTTGAAGTACGACAACCCAAGGTTGAAGAGACTCGTGTAGGTATGGAGGATCTCGAAGGAACTCTTGAAGTTGTCGCGTGCCTGCGCCCATTGACCTTGCGCGGCGTAAGACTGCGCAAGCCAGAACAGCGCCTCGGCGTTCCCCGGCTGCTGGTTCGAAATGCGCGAGAAAGCGTCTTGCGCTTTCGTATAGCGCTTGTTCGTCACGAGCTCGAACCGCCCATATTCGAAGAGCAACGTGGTACTTTGCGGTGCGAGGGCGAGCGCCGACTCGTATTCCTTTTCGGCCTGCGCATTGTTCTTCTGCCGCTCGTCGTATTCGGCTTGCAATACCCACGGCTCCGGGTCCTTCGGATGGTCCTTGATGGCTTGCGCGAACTCTTGTCGCGCGAGATCGACCATCTTCTTGTCCAGATAGAGCTGCGCGATATTGTCTTCGGGCTCGACTGAATCCGGCTGCAGTTTGACTACTTGCTGCAGCGCGGCGACCGCATCGTTGACATCGTTCTTCTGCGCCAGCGCACTGGCTTTGCCGCTCAACGCCTCGGTGTTCTTGGGGTCTGCCGTCAGCACGGTGTTGTAGATCGCGAGCGCCTTGTCGGCGTCCGGATTTTTCTGCGCGAGATAGGATTTTGCGATGAGCAACTGCGCGCGCGTGTCTTTCGGGTCGATGGTCAGCGCCTTGTTCAAGGAGGCGCGGCCGGCGTCGAGTTTTCCTTGATTGAGCTGGACCATTCCGAGCTGGTCGTAGGCAAAGGCCTCGTTTGGATGTAGCTGCACCGCCCGGTTCGCGATCCGCATGGCGTCGTCCACGCGCCCGACTTGCAAGTAGGCGCCGACCAGGCTCTGCAACACGGCCGGGTTCGCCGGGTCGAGCAACTCGGCGCGCTCGAAGGAGGTGAGACTATCGGTCGTATCTCCGAGTTCGCTATCGGCGACGCCGATGAAGTACCACACTTGCGCTTCGTCGGTCCCCAAGCGCACCGCGGTCTCGAGGTGATCCCGGCCGTCGGCGGGGTTGCCTGTCTCGACGAGCAGCTCGCCAAGTTCCGCGTGCGACTGCTTGTCGTTCGGATTGTCCTTGACGGTCTGCGTCAGGGTAGCGATCCGTTCTTGGGGCGTCGGCGTCGGCGAGTAACTCGGCGAAGGGCTCGGCGCGGGGGCTTTAGGGCGTGCAGCCACGCCCGCCGGCTGCTCGATGGCGACCACACCGAACACGAAGAGCGAGATAAGCGCGAGCACCAGGAAACGGGGCAACTGATTCCTTTCCGGCGGGCGACTTTCCAGTCGCCCCCTACATTATAACGGAACGTTAGGCGGCGCCCTTCCGTTCCCGCACGAGTTTCGTCAGCTCGGGCACGATCCCGAACAGGTCGCCGACGACCCCGAAATCGCAGAACTCGAAGATCGGTGCGTTGGCATCCTTATTGATGGCGACGATAATGCCTGCACTGCGCATCCCGACCTTATGCTGAATCGCGCCCGAGATGCCGCATGCGATGTACAGCTGCGGCGTGACCGTCTTGCCGGTCTGCCCAACCTGATGCGCGTGCGGGATCCAACCTGCGTCGACCGCCGCTCGCGATGCGCCGACTGCGCCACCCAGGGCGTCGGCGAGCGCTTCGATGATGTCGAAGTGTTCCGGTCCGCCTAGTCCTCGGCCGCCGGAGACGACGATGCCCGCCTCTTCCACGGTGAGCTTGCCCGCTTCGACAGAGACCTGCTCTTCGACGCGCACCGGATAGTCGCCGCGGGATGGCGCGGGAAGCTCCACCACCTCTCCCTTGCCCGCCTCGTCACGCGCGATGAAACTGTTGGGCCGGCAAATGACGACTTGCGTCTCCGAGTTTTTGAACTCGATCGTGCTGACGACCGAGCCTCCGAACTTCGGCGATTGAAGCACGAGTTTGCCATCCTTCGCCGTGATGTCCGTGACCTCGGTGACGATGCCGGCGTCCAGCCGTACGGCGACGCGCGCGCCCGTGTCTTTCCCGGAATTCGTCGAGAGCGCGAGCAGCGCCGAAGGCCCCGTCCGCTCCAAAAGCCCCGCCACCGCATCGACGGCCGGATCGCCGAGGAATTGCTCGACCGGGATCTGGGCGCCCGTGTAGATCCGATCCACGGGCGTACGCTTGAGCGCCGTCACCGCCTCGGGCGCACCCGGTCCCAACACGATCGCGGCAGACGGCACGCCTAGCTCGCGCCCGATGTCCGCCGCTTTGGTCGCAAGCTCGAGACCGCTCCGGCGGACTTTGCCGCGCTCGTGCTCGACGAGGGCGAAGACGGCTTTCATCTTTAGATAGCCTTCTTTGCGATCAAGAAGTCGAGGACTTGACGCGCGCCCTCTTTGGGGTCGCTGACGGTGATGACCGTGCCCTTGGCGCGGGCGCCGACCGTCGCGAACGAGTCCACCTGCGTCTTGCTGCCCGCGTCACCGATGCGGGCGGGTTCGGCCCCGATCTCGGCGAGCGAAAGCGTCTTGATCTCCTTTTTCTTCGCGCCCATGATGCCTTTGAGCGTGGGATAGCGAGGCTCGTTGATGCCTTTCGTCACCGAAACCATCGCCGGCAAGCGCGCCGCGACGCGCCAGAATCCGCTTTCTGTTTCGCGCTGGATCTCGATCCGGCCGTCGCTCAGGGTCACCTTTTTCGCAAAGGTGAGACAGGGGATGCCGAGGCGCTCGGCTACCGCCGCGGGGACGACGCTGTTGATCGCATCCGTGCTTTGGGTGCCTGAAAGAACGAGGTCGAACCCGATGTGGCGCAGCGCTTGCGCCAGGAGATACGACGTCGCCATGGTGTCGCTGCCGCCGACGCTCTCGTCGGAGATGAGCGCTGCGCTGTCGGCGCCCATGCCCAGAGCCTTGCGCACCACTTCGGTCCCGCTCGCAGGCGCCATGGTCAGGATGGTCACGGTCGTGTCGCCGCCAACCGACTCGCGCAAACGCAGGCCCTCTTCGATCGCGTACTCATCGAACGGATTGAGGACGTTCTCGATCGAGCTGCGGTTGAGCCGTTTGGTCTTCGGGTCCAACGCTTTTTCCGCGTTGGTGTCGGGGACTTGTTTGACGGTGACGACGATCTTCAATAGATTTGTTGCTGGCGCTTATGCGCGCGCCAGATCGCGCCGCTGCGCCAGCACGAGCGTCAGCCGCTCGAGGAGTTCGGTGGGGGCGTACGGCTTGCGCAGCATCATGAGCGGCCAACGCTCGGCCGTACGAAGCACATCTTCTTGTTCCAAGTAGCCGCTCGCGACGATGAGGGCGAGGGTTGGGCGATTGAGCTTGATGTACTCGACGATCTCGAGACCGTTCATATCCGGCAGCCGCAGGTCGAGCACGATCGCGTCGTACGGATCGCGCGTGCGCAGCTTCGCGAGCGCATCGCGGCCGGTGAACGCCAGCTCCACCTTGTGCCCGTATTCGCGCAACGCGGCGGCGACGATCTCGCACAACGCGTCATCGTCTTCGACAACCAAGATCTTCCCGAAGCGTTTGTAGGAACGCCTCGGACCGTCGACGACGAAGGTGCCCGCACCGTGACGAGCTTCGACAGCGCCCTCTTGCTCGAGCAGCGCCAGCGCCTGGCGCACGGTCATGAGCGCGACGCCGTATTGCTTGGCCAAGCTCGCCGATGCGGGCAGCTGTTGCCCCGGTTTGAGCGTGCCGCGCGCGATGCGATCGCGGAGATCGACTGCGATCGACTGGTACTTGAGCACGCGACGGTCCGAAACTGGCATGTCAAACTTCAGCCCGGTCTTCAAGCAAGTGGTCTCTCAACGGAGACAGGCACTTTCTGGACTTTTCCAAACATACCCTCGTGACCGCGCCATCCGAAGAGGGTTTGCGATTCGACGACATCGCGGGCGCTGCGCAACGCCTGCGCGGGGTTGCTATACGCACCCCGGTGGTCCGCGACGATGCGCTTGACGCGCTTGCCGGCAACTCGCTCTTCTTCAAATGCGAGAACCTGCAGCGCGCAGGCGCGTTCAAGTTCCGCGGCGCCTACAATCGCCTTTCACAGCTGGCCGAAGCGGAGCGGGTGCGCGGCGTGGTCGCCTTCTCCTCGGGCAACCATGCTGCGGGCGTCGCGCTCGCGGCCTCTTTGCTCGGGATCGCGGCGACGATCGTCATGCCGGATGACGCTCCCGGCGCCAAGCTCGCTGCCGTGAAGGAATCGGGCGCGAGTGTGGTCGCCTACCGCCGCAAGGATGAGGACCGCGAGGCGATCGCGGCCGATATATGCGCCCGTACTGGCGCGACGCTCGTACCACCCTTCGACGACTACCGCGTCATGGCCGGTCAAGGCACGTGCGGCCTCGAGCTGTGCGATGAGGTCCCCACACTCCAAGCGCTCGTCACGCCGCTCGGGGGCGGCGGGTTGCTTTCCGGATGCGCGGTCGCGGCCAAAAAACTCGCGCCCGACATCGAGATGTTCGGCGTCGAGCCGCAAGCGGGCGATGATTGGCGCCGTTCGCTCGCGCGCGGCGAGCGCGTGCGGATTCCGTTTCCGCAGACGATCGCTGACGGGTTGCAGGCGACAAGCCCGGGCGCATTGACGTGGCCCATCGTCCAATCGCTTGTCCGCGACGTCTTCACGGTTTCCGATGAAGAGATGCAGCGCGCGATGCGCGTGATGTTCGACCGCTGCCGCCTGATCGTGGAGCCCTCGGGAGCGGTCGCCGTGGCCGCGGCGATCGCTGGCAAATTGCCCTTCCGCGGCCGCCGCGTCGGTATCGTCATTTCCGGTGGCAACGTCGACCCGGAAAAGTACTGCGCGCTCGTGTCCGGAGGGTGATCGCAGGGGGCCGCGCTTCGAGTGGGTCGAAGTCTAGATCAGGCCCCCTACATGCATAGAGGAGGTTTTTCTATGGCACGTACCATCGCCGTAGTTTTCGGTATCATCTATACTCTGGTGGGCATTATCGGGTTCATCCCCGCCCTGGGCGGCACCATGGGCATGGTGCCCAGCAACGTGCTCAACGTCTTTGCCATCAACTTGTTGCACAATCTCGTCCATCTCATCATCGGCATCGGGGCACTGGCCGCATCGGGGAGCAATGAGAAGGCTGCGCCGTTCTTACGCACGGTCGGCTACATCTTGATACTACTCGCCATCGTCGGCTTCTTCTGGAAGAATCCGTTTGGGATTCTGCCGATCGGCGGTCCCGATGTGTGGCTGCATCTCGTCACGGGATTGATCTTCGTGTGGGCGGCGATGTCCACTCCGCGACCGGCGGCGGCTTCATAGGTCCGAAAAGCGGGCGCTTCGCCTCCGCCCGCTTTGGATCACGGCGGGTACACCCCTAGGACGCAAATACATTTGCGCCCGCTACACTAGCGTTATGACTGACTTCACCTTCGTCACCTATTGCGACTTGCCGGATTTGGACCCGGACGACCGGCTCGCCGCAGATGCGCTGCGCGAGCGCGGCTTTGTGGTGAGCCCCGCGGTGTGGGATAATCCGGACGTCGCTTGGGCGCGAGCCGGCATCTGCGTCATCCGCTCGACCTGGGATTACAATCTTCGTCATGTTGCTTTTCTCGATTGGGCCGAACGGGTGGCAAAGGCGACGAGACTGTATAATCCCATCGAATTGGTGCGCTGGAATATCCACAAGCAATATCTGCAAGAGCTGGCCGGCCGCGGCATACCCGTCGTGCCCACGCACTGGCTCGAGCGCGGCACGACCGTCAACCTGCGCGAGATTCTTGCGCAAACCGGCTGGAGCGATGCCGTCGCAAAGCCGGCGGTCGGACTAGCGACCCATGGCGTGAAGCGCATCGATGCTGGGCCTGCATCGCAAGCGCACGTCGACCGGCTCCTGCTCGAGTACGATGTCCTCGTGCAGCCCTTCTTGAGCTCGGTCGTGTCATACGGTGAGCGTGCGCTCGTCTTCATTGACGGGACTTATTCGCACGCCGTGCGAAAAAAAGCGTTTCAAGCATTGGCTCCCGCGGGTTTGGAAGACGAGGCGCCCGTCGAAGCCACGGCAGCAGAGATCGAAGTCGCCACGGCGGCGGTGCAGGCGCTTCCCCAACCGCCCCTCTACGCGCGCATCGACATCGTGCCAGATGAGAAAGGTGACCCGCTCGTGATCGAATTGGAACTCGTCGAGCCATCGCTCTTCCTGTCGATGCATCCGCGTGCTGCGACTCGGTTCGCAGACGCGCTCGCGCGCTTGACGGAACCGGCCGCGCGATGAAGCCCTCGAACAAAGCAAGACTGGGCCGTAAGGCGTTCGTGTCGGGGACGTTGCTTGCTGCAACGTCGCTCGCCGCCTGCAAAGCCGGCCAAAAAGCTCGCGAGGGGATTGCAGGCGAGCCCGGACCGTACCAACCAGAATTCTACAAGGTTCTATCGCCCACGGAATACGATCGGCGCGCGATGTTGGCGGTCATCCAAGTCGATCGACCGCACAAGCAGGTCTTCTCCGCGTCCGTCCTCGGTCTCCAGCCGAGCGCGAGGTACGCCGCGCTCTTCGCCCACATGCAATTCGCGATGAACGGATACGATTTTTCGCTCGGGGGACGACGGGGCAAGCTCGCCACCCTGGGCGTGATGTCGGGTCAAGCATGCCTCCTGAGCCTGACCGATGCGATGTGGACGAAGTACCGGATCGGACGCCTCTTCGACGCGGCACGGACAAACGTCTACTGGGTGGCAAAATCGAACCTCGATCTGACGAGTTCGCCCAACGACCCGCATGGCGTGTACCAGGACTGGAGCGCGGAAGCCGTGCGCCGCCGGGGAGGGACGTTCATGGTCTGCCATACGGCGTTGACAAAGATCGCCATGCGCTGCGCTTCCGAAAACGGCAGCGACGGAGCGACCGTCCTTTCGGATCTCGTCAGCAATCTGCGGCCTGGGTGTTTGCTCGTGCCGTCCGGCGTGACGGCGGTGCAGCTCGCGCAGGAGCACGGCTGGAAGCTGTATACCATCGCCTGATCGCAGGTCGCCGCGATGACGATCTTCCACTTCTGCAACGACACCTTTGGCACGCCGTTTCCCGCGGTCTCGGCGGATTTCGCCAAGCGCCATGGCGTCAGGATCGTGCGCGTACTCGGCGTCAAGGCTCAGACCGCATCTCTTGCGGCGCTCGGCGGCGCGATGCGAAGAGCGGCAGTCCTAAGCGTGCGGAGGGCGCAACGGCGACTTGCCGGAGCGCCGAGCCACGGCGATGACTTGCCGACGCTCTACGTGCCGGACGTGAACGCGCGCAGCTTCCGGCGGCGGATCAAACGCGGCGACGTGGGCGTCATCACCGGATTCAACCAGATATTCGAAGCAGAAACCATCGCACGCTTCGACTCGTTCGTCAACCTGCATCCCTCGATCTTGCCCCTCTATCGAGGCCCGGTTCCAACCTATTGGTGCATCCACAACCGCGAAACGCAAAGCGGCTTCACGCTGCACAAAGTGGTGCCCAAGATCGATGCCGGCGAGCCGATCTATCAGGAGGTCGTTCCGATCGAGGGCGTGTCAGACGTGCTCGAGTTGGAGCTGAAGATCGCGAACGCGGCGCTGCCGACGTTCTCGCGTTACCTCGAACACTTGATTTCGGGCGACCAATGGCGCATACAACTCGTGGATGCATTCTCCGTGTATCGCACGCACCAGAATTATGCGACCTTCCCCGAAAAGATCATGGGATGACCGGGACTCGAACCCGGACGCCCTTTCGGGCGACAGATTTTCGCACCACTATGGCTTGCGCCACCGATATCTCGTTTGTGGTCCGGACTGTGCCTTGGCCATATCGCTCCGTGACGACGTAGGCCGCGCCCGTCCAGTCTCTACACCTTCTTCGTCGTCACGAAGCTTGGCTCGGCGTTGTCACCCCGCACGCGGAGAGAGTTCGCCGAATTTGAGCGCATCCCGGCGGCGGTTTCCCGGCCACCGGCTCCAATCGAGAAGTCTGTCGTGTCTGCCAGTTTCACCATCATCCCGTTGAGCTCGGGCGTCGCCGCCCGGTCGTGAGTTCACGACGGACCTAGCGGCGACCCGCTTGATCGTAGCCGCGTGCCATTGGATATAAGCGGGCGAAACCGGCGAGCGAGAGGATGCCGAAGATGACGGCGTCCCACGGGAACCCGCCGTCGCCGATGCTGATCGACATCCAAAAAAGAGTGAGCGCGACGTTGAGGATACAGCCGGCCCACCAAAGCGTCACCATTCTGCGTTCCCTGTGGTAAGTATCGGCGGCGGCGGCGCAAGCCTGAACGTGCGCCCGGTCAGTCTGCAAGCGGAGCGAAGACCAAAAGCTCGGTGGCATCCTCGTCGAGCAGTTGCTGAGCGAAGCTCTTGGGCCCAAGCCAGCCTGCCTTGCTGCGCATCCCTTCCACGACGAGCGTCGAGCGCAGCCGCGCCGCGCTCAAACGAGCCAGCGCCGCGGCCGGCTTCACGTCCGACTCGATGATGAAGCGGCCATCCGACATCCGCGTCATCTCCGCGAGCATGTCAAGCACGCTTTGTGCGACTGGGCGCCCCGGACTTCGCACGTGGACGACCGTGAAATCCGTGTTCAGGCGTTTGGCGAGCCGGGCCGCTCGTTGCACGAGCATCACATCGCGCTCGCGCGCGGCGACCCCCAAAACAATCTCGCTCACCGCATGCGGGGCGCGGGTGACCGTCCGTGCTCGGAGCGCTTCCCGCAGCGCCAACTCGCGCAGCGCCGTCAGGTTCTCCGTACGGAAGAACGAAGCAAGCGCGGCTTCGATCCGCTCCTTCGGGTAGATCTTGCCGGCGCGCAACCGGTCGCGGAGCGTCTGCGCGCTCGCGTCGATGAGGACGACGTCGTCCGCGAGCTCCAAAATGCCGTCCGGCATCGTCTCACGCACGGTCACCCCGGTCAGGCGGCGTACGACGTCGTTAAGACCTTCCAAATGCTGCACGTTGAGCGTCGTGAGCACCGTGATGCCTGCACGCAGCACGCTCAAGACGTCTTCGTAGCGTTTGTGGAACTTGCTGCCAGGTGCATTCGTGTGCGCGAGCTCATCGATGAGAGCGACCTGCGGCCGACGAGCGAGAAGCGCCTCGAGGTCAAGCTCGGAGTAGCGTACGCCGCCATTGACGATTTCAAGCCGCGGCAGAGCTTCGAGGCCCTCGAGCTTGTGCTCGGTGTCCACCCGTCCATGGGTCTCGACATAGGCGACGACGACGTCGACGCCTTGCGCTTTGAGCTGCTGAGCCTGTTCCAGCATAGCGTAGGTCTTACCGCAACCGGCCGCCGCGCCGAGATAAACGGTCAGGCGCCCATACCCGACGCGCAGGCGATCCCCCGCGGTGCGCGCATACGGGTGATCGCCAAAATCATACGAGTCGCCACCCGTTGCGGGCTCCGCCGGCCTCGCCACGATCAAGACATCTCGATCGATGGGCGCCCTGAGGAGCTCGTGCGCGACCCGGCCTTTCGGCAACGCCACAAATGACGCTGCCAGATCGTCGAGCCGGGGTTTGGAGAAATCAAAGCTGGCTTGAGCGACAACCCTCGCTCCGACCGCCGCTGCGGTTCGCGCGAGGAGAGACGCATCGATGGCCGGATCGGGCAAGATCGCGAGATCCAGATTGAACGCGTCTGCGAATGGGACCACGCGAGCCAGAAAAATCCGAGCGTTGATCGCCGGGAGCAGCAGTGCAAGGGCGGTTGAAACCCGCGCTGCCGGTAGCGTCGGCACCGTGAGATCGTCAACGGCCCGCAACATGATCTCGCGCAACGCTCGCAGCGTCTGCGGTCGCAGCGGGCCCTGCAGCGCGCGTTCTATGTCTTCACGGCGCACGATCGCCCCTGCCCGCAGTCGCGCTTCCAGCTGCTCGCGCTCAACATCGATCGCGATCACTTGGTCTGCGGCCTTGAGAAAAGAGATCGGAACGATCTCTCGGATCGGAAAGCCGATGAGACCCTCCGCGATCGGCGCAACGGTATCGAGGTGCGCGATGTTCATCGCGCCGATGACGCTGATGCCTGCCTCGCGCAACGCGAGCGCGTCCTGCCAGCGTTTGGCGTTCTTCGAACCAGGGTGATTGGTATGCGCCAGCTCGTCGAGCACGATCACCTGCGGACGCGCCGCAAGAGCTGCGTCGATGTCGAATTCGGGAAAGGTCGCCGTGCCCCGTTCAACCACGCGTGGAGGGATGCGGGGCAGACCCTGCGCGAGCAGATCGAGATCGGTGCGCCCTTTGGTCTCGAGCCATCCGATGACGACGTTGCTGCCGCTTTGTTGCAACTGGCGAGCATCGCTGATCAGACGGTACGTCTTGCCCG
This sequence comes from Pseudomonadota bacterium, assembly GCA_021325335.1. GTDB lineage: Bacteria > Vulcanimicrobiota > Vulcanimicrobiia > Eremiobacterales > Eremiobacteraceae > JAJPHJ01. The sequence goes on from JAJPHJ010000107.1 coordinate 26,789, forward strand.
CACCAGGCGCAAAACTCAGATACACCGTGAGGCGTGCTTGGCCGCCAACGTCCTTCAGGAGATCTGCCGCTGCGGGCCGGTGCTCGCTGGTTTCCATGCGCCGACGCCTTCTGCTCGCCGAAAAGCTTTTCCAGCCGGAGGGGTCTGCGCAAACGCAGAAGGATGAAAGCATGAGAGCGCGCCTCACCCTTTTGATCTGCGTGGTGCTCCTGCTGTCGGCGTTTGCGTTCGATTTGGTCACCCCACAGGCGCTTGTCGCCGCCATTCTCTTGACCATACCTGTGACTTTGAGCAGTCTCGTGCTCGACCGGCGGGCGACG
>JAJPHJ010000097.1 GCA_021325335.1 Pseudomonadota bacterium
TCTGCAGTGCACGCGCTCTTCGATGCGGCCGGCGAGCCGAAAACCTACGAGCTCGTCGACGCGACCCACACCGATTGCGCGGAGCGCGCGAAATTTGTCATCGTGCGATGGCTGCGAGCGCGAGGCTTCTCGCCCCAGCGGTCGAACGGCTGACCGCGAAAGAACTACTTCGGGAGGCAACACAGCGTGACGATCTTCAAGCGAGTGATCCCGTTCGCCATCGTATCGCTGCTGACGCTCGCGGCTGCCGGCTGGCGGGCGCCCGCTTCCGGTGGAGCGGAGCAAGCGATCGCCGCGCAGGGCTCCCCCGTCCCCACGGTATCGGTGACGACGCTCCCAGCCATGCCTAGTGCTTCGACGCAAACGATGTCCCCCACCATGATGCCCCAGGCGCAGAGTCAAACTGCAGTCCCGACCGCTGGGGCTTGGACCGCACCCATCATGCCGCCGCTGGGCGTGTCATACATCCAAGTGGTTGGCGATGTGATCACGCCGCTGAACCTCACGCTCAAGGACCTCGAAGCGATGAGGCCGGCCTCGCTCACGTTGCGCTTGCATACGTACACGGGCGTGCCGCTGATCGACGTCCTCAACCGAGCCGGCTTGCGTTTCAGCACTGACCCGCAGACGTTGATGCGCAAGTACGTCTACGTGCAAGGCGTCGACGGGCGTTCCGTCACGGTGAGCTTCCCAGAATTCACAAAAGAGTTCAATGGGCAGCTCATTTTGCTCGCATATTTGGTCGACTTACGACCGGTCCAAGGACGGGGTTTTGTGACCCTTGTTGTCCAAGACGATAAGACGGCGATCCGTTACATTCCGGTTGCGCGGATCATCGTCGGGGAACCGCTGCAATAGACAGGTAGCCGCCGCGAATTCTTTGCGGCGAAAAATGCAGCCGTCGGCGAATTCTTAGCGGTGAAAATGTAGCCGTCGCGAATTTATTCGCGACCTTCGTGGGGATGTAGCTCAGCTGGTAGAGCGCTTGCTTCGCATGTAAGAGGTCAGGGGTTCGAGTCCCCTCATCTCCACCACGTCAAACCGCGTCCTGTAAGAGCGTTGCTTTTGCTTTGCTCCTCGCGAGCGAGTGGACTTCACCTTAAGCGTCGGGGTAAAGTTGCCAGTGGTCCTTCACGCCTGGTTTGCTCCGAGCGCGGCGAGCATTGTATCGGGAATCAAACCCTCGTCAGGGCTTTCTTCACGAACAAATGGTTCCACTTCGACGGCTCCCCGCTGACCTCGAAATATGATACCTAGCGCATTACCCTTCGCCCTTCGTACTGGCGCTTTGAGGGTAGCCGACTCGCCGTCTGTCGACACGCACCAAACGGTCATGATTTCCCGCCGGTCTGGCCTACGAGATACTCGCTCAACTTCTTCGCCTCGCTTGACCGCCTCCATCTCTGCATCGGAGAGGTTCGCTTCCCAGGCCATGCAGCAAACGGTCATCGGGTCGCACGCGGCTTTGATAGCATTATCCAGCGACACTGTTGTCACGCTTTTCGTTGAGTTGCGGCTCGGGGAGCGCCCTACGACGAAGTTGCCTCGAGTTTTTGCGCCTGTTACGACTTCTCGCAGTTGACGAACCACTCGATGCCGTACTTATCCTTGATCACGCCGAACTTCGCGTTCCAGAACATGTCAGCAAGGGGCATCCTCACTTCGCCCCCTTCGGCAAGCTTGTTGAAGATGCGTGTCGCCTCAGCTTCATCGTCTGTTATCAACGATAGCGAAACATTGCCGTCCACGTTCGGCGTATCGGGTTGTCCGTCCGAAGCCATGAATCTTACCGCTCCAGATTCAAAGCGCGCATGCATGATCTTGTCACCCCAGTTTGGAGGCGCTGACATTTCGGGCGGCGCCTCTTTCATGCGCATGATCGTGGCGATCTTCCCACCAAAGATGCTCTTATAGAAATTGAGCGCTTCCTCGCACTTGCCGTAGAAGAAGGCGTATGGCTGCAGTTCCGGCATGGGTTGCCTTTCGCGGACATGATAAGGGCCAGGGCGCTTAGCCTGACAGCTGGAGAAACCCTGCGCACTTTTGCCAGCTTCGTTGAGCGGGCCGATGCATGCAGAGGCTAGCCTGCGATCTTGAACGCGAAGAACAGGACGACTTGAGCGATCAGAAACGAAACCGGGAGAGCGATGCCGGCGAGCCGGCGTACAAGCAACGCACGCTGCTCTGAGTGGTGAATCTGTAGGAGGTGGGTTGCAACGATCGCTGCGATGGAGATGATGACAAAAATGAAACACGTGAATAACAGCGCGTCTATATACGTCATATATTCTGTCCGTGGTAATAGGCTCGTGGCCGTGATATTGAAGGCAACGATGATCAGAAGGGTGGAGATGGCAGATTGAAGCTGGTCTTTTGTCTTGAATTCCTCATGCGAAAGCCAGAATGTTATCCAGGAGATGAACACCAGTAGCAGCAGCGGTATGATGAATTTAAAAACGTACGACTTAGGCCGGCGCTGCACTTTGAGGTCGAACTGCACATCGTTCGCGCGTCTGGCACTCCCTGCGACCGTACCCATGCGGTCGGTAAGGGAGAGCGGTACCCACTGCGCGAGACCAGCATAACCTCGGTTCGGCAACCCGGAATCCCTGAGATCTGGCCTCAGAATCGTCCGATCGAGGTCCTCGCCGCTTGCTTGAATGACGAGGGGCAAGAGTTGAGAGTCAAACGGGAAGCGCCGTAAGTCTAGGCTCGTGGAGAGGGTTGCGCTAAACGTTTGCGTGTAGACGACGGTTCCATCCGGCTCTGCATACAAATCGACGAATCGAAAGCTTGTCGGCGTCACTTCGTTCGTGAACTCAAAGCGCGGCTTCCATGTTTCGGCGGGCAAGTCGCGATACACACGATCTCGGCTTGACCGATGTTGAAGGCTTCCAACGGTCCATTTTGCAGTGAGCAACCCGGCGACTTGCCAACTTTCTTTCACCTCGTCGATGGCGGTGAGGTTGCGGATCACAACCCCGACACCAATGAGGGCTGGGCGCGCCTGGGTGGGTGGAGCGGCTAGCGCGGACGCGAGCGCGTCGGTCTTGCCTGGGTAAAGCGCGAGAGCGACAAGCAGGGACAGAACTGTGAAATGACGTTTGAACCGCAGCGGCACAACAATGTCGCGTTCGTCACGCTAGACATCCACGCCCCTACGGACTACCGCGATTGCAAAGCCCGGCGCACGAAGCTCGTTGCGCGGTCCTACTTTTGCCTGAGGTTGAAACTAATCCAAAACGGTCCCGAAGGTAACAGCCGTGCAGTTAGAGGGAATTGCGTAATCACTGCATATGCCCACGAGCATGAAGTCGCGCATTAATGTTATCACGCTTGCCGTGACAGATCTCGACCGCTCGCTCCGTTTTTATCGAGACGGTCTTGGTCTTGCCTCAAGGGGCATCGTGGGCACGGAATATGTAGATGAAGTGACAGGCGCCGCCGGCGCCATCGCAATGTTCGAACTCGACGATGGACTGATTCTTACGTTATATCCGCGCTCTGAGCTTGCCAAGGATGCCAACGTGCCGAGTAGGCCGCCGAGCTCCCCTGAATTCAGTCTTGGCCACATGGTCGGGTCGAAAGCCGAAGTTGATGCCTTTCTCGCGAAAGCCAAAGTCGCCGGGGGTGCGATCACGGCAGATCCGCATCAGCGGCCCTGGGGCATCTATTCCGGGTACTTCCGAGACCTTGATGATCATCTCTGGGAGATAATTTGGAATCCAGATTTCATTCCTTGAACTCTAGTTCCGCCATGCATACGTGTTCCAAAGGGTTGTCACGGCGTGCGCCGGGCGGTATCCTTTGAGGTCGACGCTGACTGCGTCTGCGCGCTTGGCAAACCAAAGAAACATCGTCGCATAGTCCTTAGCTGCATATCGCTGGATGTCGGCGTAGGCTTCCCGCCGCACCGCGCGATCATTGGAGCGCAACGCGAGGTTCTCAGCCGCATCCAGGCGTGGATCGCATAAGCGGCGATAATTGTCACCATTGGGCGGGCGCTGGTTGCACATAAAGAACTGAGAGTCGTCCGGATCGACCCCATTGAACCAGCCGTTGATCATCACGTCAAACGCTCCGCTTGCGAAGACCCCGTGCTCCGCAGCGGGCGCATAAAGTACCGAATCCTGCGCGTTCTTAATGATCGTGCTGACCCCGACTTTCTTCCACTGCTGCTGAAGGACTTGCTCTGCCTCGATGTAGGCAGTGGAGCCGACCGTGCTTACGACTATGAGTTCCAGCTTGGTTGCGTTCTTGTAGCGGTACCCGTCGCCCGCCAAGTGCCAGCCCGCGCTCTCAAGCAGTCCCGCCGCAGCAGAAGGATCGTAAGCCGGCCGAGGGATTCCTGAAGCGTGGGCCCACAAGAAAGGTGGCTGATCGCTATCGGCGGCGAGTGAGAATCCGTGCGTCACATCTCGGACGATCTGCCTTTGATCGGTTGCCAAAAGGAGCGCCTTGCGCACGCGTATATCGCGCAGGGCCGGCGATTCCGTATTGAGACCGATATATGTGAAGTACGTGAACGGAATGCTGCGCAGATCGATGCCTTCAATGCCTTGGAAGTCCGGAATGCGTGTGAGCGAAACGTTGGTCACGAAATCCAATTCGTGCGTGCGCAGCTGCGTCAAGAGCGTGTTCTGATCACCCACGTAGGTGATCATCACCTCCTTGAGGGCCGGAGGCCCTCTCCAATACAACGGATTGGCTTCCAGCTTCAGATACTGCCCGTGGCGGTAGTCGACGACCCGAAATGGACCGGTGCCGATCGGCATCGAGTTGTAGGCCGCCTGGTTGATGTCGGGAAGATTCGCAAGCAGATGCTTGGGAAGCACCATATAAGCGGTTGCACTCATCGTGAAGAAAGTCGCGGTGAAAGGAGCGTATGGTCGGATCAGATGCACGACGATCGTGTGATCGTCGACCTTATCGATACGGCTGATGAGATCGTATCCTTCGCGCGATGGGATATTGTTACGGGGATTCATCACGGCGTGCCAGCTGAAAATGACATCGTCGGCACCGAAAGGCGCCCCATCTTGCCAGCGCACGCCATGCCTCAAGTGGTACGTGATCGCCAACCCGTCGTGGCTAATGCCACCGTTTTCGAGCGTCGGCACCGTCGTCGCCAACTCCGGCACGAACTGATTTTGGTCGTTGTAGTTGAACAGGTAACCCGCCCAAAGCATCGACTCTTCGAGCGTGACTTGAAGGGAACTGAGTTCCGGATTGAGCGTGTCGGGCTCGGTGTACTCGCCCCAGCGCAATACTCCGGGCACCGTCCACGAGTGCAGTTCAGAGACACCTGACTGGGACGTAGTCCGCGCGCACGCGCCGAACAAGACGGCGCAGAGAACACCAGCACACGTCAAGACAAGCGAGGAAGTAACGGATCTCGCACAACGCATTGGCGGTGCATTTCTCCCCCGATGCGCCAAACTACTAGCACGGGCTTTTTTGGTTCTTTACGGCGCCCTTCGCACCCAGCGCAGAAGGCGGTGCGGGGATGGCACGTTGAGCCGCTATGATGACTCCATCGGGGGGTCGGGCCGCCTGGCCGGACCACCGCTCTCCCGAAGGAGGCAATCGTGAACGTCCTACGTCCTATCCTACTCGCTTACATCGCTTGGATGCTCATTGTCACAGCGGCGGAAAGCTCACCCGTCCTCGGGGCTGGAGCTCTTCCAATCTATCCCCATCGCATAGACTCGTGGTATCAGGGTCACTATGATAGCAACGCAACAACCGGACAGCTTCAGCTGGTCTTACGACAAGGCTATGCTGCTTTTCTTGACACGCCTGAGTCCCGCGGCGCGGTGACCGCCTGGTATCAAGCTCGGCTGCCTGGCTATTCGGAACTCACGGTTCCAACCGGGACGACATTTAGCGGCGGTAGCGGCCTCGTGAAGATCCTACCGTACAAAGGGATGATTCGAATCGCCCTGATTCCCAATTGAGGGGCCTAAGCCGTCGAGCTTTCTAGTTTCCGTGAATACCCGAAGCTTGAGCGTATAGGATGGACGCGCAAGTAGCGCAAGCCGTGCCATCGCTCTTCGTCAGGCTGGTGGTCGTGGTCGTGTCGTGTCCGCCGGCGTCGGAGATCTGGTACGAACCGTTGGAACCGGCTCCCGGAATGGTCACGGTATAGGCGTTGCCCGCGCTTACCGGGTCCGTCACCACCACGCTGATGTACGGCGTAGTGAGAACGGCCAGCGAAGCATAGGCGCCACTATTGTCGACCGCGTACTCCTCTTCTGCCGTCGCGATTTGTTTCTCATTGCCTTCGCACGCAGCGGTCACAGATTCCGCACGCGAGTGCAAGAAGTTCGGAATCAAAATGGCCGCGAGAATCGAGATAATGGCGATCACGACCATCAATTCGATGAGCGTGAATCCCCGTTGAAACTTCTTCATAAAGCCATACTCCCGAGACTATCTATAGTCCCTACCGCGAATTCTAAACCGTTCGTGCGGCAAACGTAAGTGCCAAGGCCTCAACGGCTCGATGGCGCTCCAATCGGAAATTGCTTCAGAAGGACCCCCTTAGTATAAAACCATATGAGGCATCCTCACCGCTTGGCGCGAGCGCTGTAACACTACTGAAGAGGAGAATCATTTGCAATATGAAGCGCAACAATGTCTTAACCATCACGTCTCTGCTCGCCATCGTCCTCCTCTCGCTTCACTTCACCGATGACATCGTCTATGGGACCGATAGGTCACCGGCCTCAAGCATCGTGGTAATCGCTTTCCTCGTCATCTGGCTATACGGAGCCCTAGTACTCGCCGAGCGGCGATCGGGGCATGCGATCATGCTCCTCGGATCGGTCGGGGGAATGGTAGTTTTCTCCGTTCACGTGAGCAGAGCAGGAGGGCTGCCGGCTGGCACTCTCGCTGAGTCCAGTGGAGCGTTCTTCTTCGTGTGGACTCTCCTGGCGCTCGCCGTGACCTCCGTGTTCACCGCAATCCTCTCAGCGCTCGGGTTATGGGATCTGCGACGTTCAAAGGCAGGGATGCTAATGCAATGAGTTGAGATATCAGAAACGGGAGGTCGTCATATTGCGTAGCTTGTCACCGTGGACGCTCGCGCTGCTTGCGATTCTTGGTGCGGTCTATGCGGTCGCGGCTAGGTTCTTCACCCTCGACTTTGCAACTTCTCCCTACGGAATCTCGGTGATTCGAGGCATCGATCACGCAATGCCGCTGCAGTTCCCCATAATGCGCCTGCTGTTCTATCGATTCCCATACCTGATCTTGCTTCTTCCCGTCACGCTGGTGCTTGCATTCCTGAGAGTACGAGTTGAGTCGACTCTCGTGATCTTGATGGTATACGGCGTTATCATCGCGGCAACGACCTATGTTCTCCTACAGCAGTGGACTCGAGTGGAGATGGGCTTGTGGCTTCAGGACCTGTTTGCCATTATTTTTTGCGTCGCGTTACAATTGGTTCTCTACGTGCTCGTCCTTCGAAGCGCTGACAAAGCGGCTACTGGCCGAGAGCACCCCCTCGAAAGGAAATGACATGGCCGACTCAAGCCTCCTCATGCCCGGCGCCAGCGAAGCGTATCGTCAATCGCGCGATCGTCTGCGCAGCGCGGAGATCGAATTACGCGACCGGATCGAAGAGGTCGCGGCGATGCGACGCACCCTGCCACCAGGCCCGGTCGTCCCCGATTACGAGTTCCTCGATGGCGGTAGGCGGGTGCGCTTGTCCGAGCTATTCGAAGACGGCAAGCCCTACTTGATCCTCTATCACCTGATGTACTGGGCGAAAGACGATGACTTCTGTCCGATGTGCTCGCTCTGGCTCGACGGGTTCAATGGCATCGCGCCGCACGTGACGCAGCGGGCGAACTTCGTCATCGCGTCGCGTGCGCCGGTCGATAAATTACAAGCGTGGGGCGCTCACCGCGAGTGGCATCGCCTGCGCCTGCTCTCAGATGATGGTCCGGCATTCGCGCGCGCCATCGATGCCGAAGATGCCGAGGGCAACCCCGATTCGACGATCGACGTCTTCGCGAAAGACGGGGACACGGTGCGGCACGTCTACACGGCCCATCCTATGCTCGAGGAGCGCGAGCGCGGGATCGACTTGCTCTGCCCAGTATGGCATCTTTTCGATCTCACGCCTTCCGGTCGCGGTGACTGGTATGGTGACAACGATGCGTTCGACGACTCGCTGCGGGCGCTGGCGGGCAAAGCTTGAGGGCGGGTTCCGCTCGGCGCTGACCGCAATCCCAGTTCGGCCATGAGTCGTGCTTGGGTCTGGGTTGCGCTGTTCGCGCTCGGCTGCTATCACGGCATCAACCCTGGCATGGGTTGGCTGTTTGCGGTCGCGATGGGTTTGCAAGAAAAGAGTCTGCGAGCGGTGTTTGCGGCGCTGCCTCCCATCCTGATAGGCCATCTCGCTTCTGTTGCTGCGCTCGTGGCAATCGTCGGAGTCGCACAACGCACGTTGCCGCAAAACGATCTGCGATATGCGGCCGCGGGCGTTCTCCTTGTTTTTGGGGTGCTTCGCTTGGTCCGCGCTCGCCACATACGCTGGGTGGGCATGCGCGTGGGGTTCTCGGGCCTCGTGACCTGGTCGTTTCTGATGGCCACGGGGCACGGGGCCGGGCTCATGTTGTTGCCGTTTCTGACCGGCTCGGTCGGGCCAAAGGATGCTGACCTGCGCATGGGCATGGGGCAAGCCATGAGCATCCCTGCGCTGCCGCCGGCGCAATGGCCGCTCGCGATCGCGGTACATACGTTTGGCTATCTCTTGATCATGACCGCAACCGCGTGGCTTGTCTACGACCGGACAGGCGTCGGTATCCTGAAAGCTACCTGGGTCAACTTCGATCTGGTGTGGGCGTTGGCGCTCATCCTGAGCGGCTTGCTCATCCTCGTCCTCTAGAGCCGGACGATAGGAGTTTCTTGCTCCCGACCTAACACTCCGATTCCCCATTGGATCGCTAGGAAATAAAGGAACGCAGCATGCAGCTCAAGCCGGATCCCACCTTCTATCCCTCGGCCACGATGGCGATGAAAGCGCCGCCTGAGAAGCTCGCGTACGTCGCCATGCTGAGCATCAAAGGTCAAGGCCAGCACGACGCCATGGCGGACATCGACGTCGACCCCGCGTCACCGACGTACGGTAAGCGCGTCGGTCAAGTGGAGATGCCCCAAACCGATGACGAGCTCCATCATTTCGGCTGGAATGCCTGCAGTTCAGCGCTGTGCCCCTGGGCCGGCCATCCTCATATCGAGCGAAGATATCTGATCGTTCCGGGTTTGCGTTCATCGCGGATCTACGTTTTGGACACGAAACCCGACCCGCGCAATCCCAAAGTCGTCAAGGTCGTCGAAGGGAAAGAGGTAGCCGCACGCTCTGGGTATTCGCGGCTGCATACCGTGCATTGCGGACCGGACGACATTTACATCAGCGCGCTCGGCAACGGCGGGGGCAAAGGCCCTGGGGGCATCCTTCGGCTCGACCACTACGATTTCACCGTGAAGGGACCGTGGGAAGCCGATCGCGGCCCGCAATACCTTGCCTATGACTTCTTCTGGCATCTAGGCCATGACGTCATGGTGACGAGCGAGTGGGGCACGCCCGATATGATTGAGGACGGCCTCAATGCCGAGCTCTTGCTCGCTGGGAAGTACGGCCATCAGCTGCATTTTTGGGATTTGCGCAAGCGCACCCACGTGCAAAGCATCGATCTGGGACCCGAGTATCAGGCGGTCCTCGAGCTGCGCCCCTCGCACGACCCGAACAAGACCTATGGGTTTGTGGACACGGTGATCTCGCTCAAAGATCTTTCCAGCTCAATTTGGGTCTGGCACCGCGATGGCGAAAAGTGGGCGGTCACGAAGGTCATCGACATTCCAGCCGAACCCGCGGATGAGGCAGACTTGCCGCCGCTCCTAAAAGGTTTTAAAGCGGTTCCGCCGCTGGTCACCGATATCGACCTCTCCTTGGACGATCGTTTCTTGTATGTCTCGTGCTGGGGAACCGGGGAGCTGCGACAATACGACGTGTCCGACCCGTTCAAGCCGAAACTGACGGGCTCAGTGCATATCGGCGGCATCGTTCGTCGGGGCAGCCATCCGGCCAAGCCCGGACAGAAGCTGAACGGCGGCCCGCAGATGGTCGAGATCAGCCGAGACGGCAAGCGTGTATACTTCACCAACTCGCTCTACCGGTCGTGGGACGAGCAATTCTACCCTGATGGCGTCAAAGGGTGGATGGTGAAGCTCGATGCCGCAGAGAACGGCGGCATTTCCTTTGACGAACGTTTCTTCGTAGAATTCGACGATCGCCGGCCGCATCAAGTGCGACTGGAGGGCGGCGACGCTTCGTCGGATAGCTTCTGCTTCTCGGGATAGGCAGCACCCGTCCGCGCGGTGCACGCCGCGTCGATCGACAAAGAGGTCGTGCGGCGGCACGACCTCTTTTTGAACTGCTCTAACTTTCTGCTGTGTTCAGCTCACACGGATTTTCTTCGGCTCGGCTTCGGGCCGCCGCACCAAAGTGAGGACGAGCATGCCGTCTTGGACCCGTGCGCCAATCGCGTCGGGGTTGACATCTTCGGGAACCGTGAACGAACGGGTGAAGGAATGTCGTTCGTTCTTACCCCCCACAGTCAGGACGCCTTCTTTGAAGGTGACATCGATCTGTGACGAGTTGTAGCCCGGAACGGGCACTTCAACTTCATAGCCGTTCTCAATGCGGTTCACTTCGTAATCATAACCATACGACGCGCGCATTGCCCGAAATGGGTCAAAGCCAAGGAGATCGCGCAAAGGCGTCCAGGGCACTCCCCGTTCCTGTTCTACCTCAACGCCGTTCTGTTTCGCTATCGAGTTGGACAAAGCCGCAGCCTCCTTTCGCAGGCGGGAGATGGTGCATCTCGCAAAAGGAATTATACCGATTTTGGCACTCTCGTCAAGAGACTGCTAATCACGTAAAATGCCCGGTTTGTCCCGTAGGATGGACCCTATTGACGAGTTTCGGGCGCGGCTTCCCACTTGGGCCGCATTTCTTTACCCCATTTGTGGGGATCTTCGTTGTGCATCTTCTCCATTTGCTTCGCGACGTCGGGATGTTTTTCCGTGACGTGCTTGGTCATGGTCTGCACCATCTCGTCCCACGAGTTAGCAGATAATTTTTGATCGCACGCCCCGCCCAGCTCTTTGCATGTCATCGTCTTCATCGAACTATTCTTCCTCCGTGCTGATCTTGTCGTCCTTACCGGCGACGGGTGGTTCGGAATACCAAAACAACTTATGCTTGCGTCCTAGTTGATCCGTGGCGATCACCCGGGGCGTGCCTTCGGTATCGGTGACGACGCCGTATCGGATGTTCCCCGTATCGTCCAGAAAGACGATGCGCGGACTACCGTCAAACTGCGACAGCGCGATGCCAACGCGCAAATTCCCGATGTGGTCGTTGAAGAACAAGGTCGGCTTGTCGTTGATCGTGCCCAGTTCCAAGCGAACGTTGCCGGTCTCATCCATCATGTTCAAGACCGGCCAATCGTTCGTCACTTTGACGTTGAGACGAACATTGCTCGAACCGTCCATGAACTCGAGGATCGGATTATCGTTGACGGTCTTCATGAGAGCTCTAAGTTCACCGTTGTCACCTACCAGTTGAAAGCGCTTTGCGGTGACGGTGTTTGCCGTAACGTCCTTTGTGATCATTTTCACTCCTTGCCTGTCGCAGACCCAGTCCGCAGGACAAGCGTGACCCTTGTGCCTTTGCCGTCTGTCTGATACGTGACCGTGTCCATGAGGACCCGCATGATATAGATGCCGAGGCCGCCGGGGGAGCGCTGCTGTGGTTCGATGTACTGGCCTTTTCCCTCCAACGAAAATCCCGGCCCAAAATCACGGACCTCGATCGTGAGGGCGCCGTCCTCGAGGTCGCAGCTCAGCAGAAAGCCCTCGTCGCTAGCTCCATACAGGACTGCGTTCGTCAATGCTTCGCCGGCGGCAAGCAGCGAGTCGAGCACCTGAAGTGCTGACAACCCTTGTTTTTCTAAGAATTCTTGTAACCGGCGGCGACTCTCGACTACGGATGCGCGCTCGCTCGGGAAGCTCGCCTTGAAGCTCGCCATGCCACTAGCTTACCCTGGCTCTGCAAGACTGATACGGAGCAAGCGGCTCCTAGAGCGGGCCTTCCTTGGGGCGCGCGATGAGCTCGGCCCGCGTCGCAGCACCGAACTTGTTCAAGATGGACGACACGTGGCTCTCGACCGTGCGCTCGCTGATCACGAGCGTTTTTGCGATGCTGCGATTGGACTTTCCCGCGTCCACCAAGGTCAATATCTCTTGTTCGCGCGCGGTGAGCTCATCTTTTCGCCGCTGCCGGCGATTCACGGGGCTGAGCTCGTCTTCGATCTCGCGGACGTTTCGCACGGCGCCGGTCCGGCGAGACAGATCCAGCGCTTCCTTCATCCGGCCAGCGGCTACAAGCGCTTGGGCTTCGTGCAGCGGCCATCCGATCTCGTGGAACTGGAGCGCGGCTCGTGACGCCAACTCAGCTGCGGTTTCGGATTCTCCACGACGCGCCGCGGAGAATGCATCGAAGAGCGCGATGTGTGGCGGGGTCGATCGGACACTTGAGGATGCATGCGCGCGCTGGAGCACGTGGCGCATGCGTGGTAGCTCTTGCTCGTCCCCAAGGCGTGCGAAGGCGACGAACAGATGATGAGCATCCCAGGCGGGGATGCCGGGGATCGCCTCCAAGACCTCGAGCGCGCGGCGCAGAAGCCGCCTCGCCTCGGCCAGCCTGTTGTCCGCGGCATAGTATTCGGCGAACGATCCCAGCGCACCGATGAGCATGACGCTGCTCGATCCCAACGCGAAGTCGATGAGCTCATCGAGCGCGCAGCGTTTGGCCAGATACTCGTCTTCTAACGCCAAGCCGACCGAAATACCCACGCCTGCAAGGTGAATGCGGAAACTCTTCAAGTCCGTACCGGCGCCCAGGAGTTGCTCGACGGTCTCGCGCGCTCGTTTCAAGTCTCCTCGCAAAGCGGCCCAGTAGGCGTAATAGATCAGCGTCCAGTTGCCGGTGAGGCCGGATATGTGCTTGGCTTCCATGATCGCAAGCGCACTGTCGAACCCTGCGCTCGCAAGATCCATCTCTCCGGAGAGCGCCGCATTTCCCGAAAAGGTGCCCAAACAGCGAACGGCGTTGCGAAATTCGCCGCGCGAGGTGGCGAGATCGACGGCTTCCCGGGTGTAGGCAAATGCCGCCTCCGGCTGACCCCGGCCGATTGCAAGAATCGAGCGGAATTCAAAAAAATCGATGGGCACCGCCGGCGACTGCGCGTGGATGGCGCGCTCGGCCTCCGTCACCTGTTCCTGCGCCTTGGCCGGATTCCAATGATAGCTTGTGTAGAGATCGAGCAGTTGGATGTGCGCCAGAAGGAATGCCGGGCTTTGGGGGTCATCGTGCACGAGTTCGAGCGCTCGCTCGTTCAGCCGTTGATAACCCTGCGCGTCTCCTAAGGTGATTCGCTCGACCGCGAGTTCGAGGCAGGCGCGCGCCGCTTGTTCTCCATCTCCGCTCGCCTCGTAAAAAGCCCGCGCGGCATCGAACGCGAGCGCCGCCCGTTCTGCATCGCCGCATTGATGGAGCGCGCGGGCGAGCTTGCTATTGAGCGCGGCCCGTAGCGGCGGATCCAAGGCGCCGGTGAGGGAGCGACCGTAGGCGTCGGCGGCGTCCTCATAGGCAAAAACCGCAAGCGCGGCGTCGCCCGCGCGTTCGCTGTAATCCGCTGCCCTGTTCTTTTCGTCCGCTTCCCAAAAGTGATAGGCGAGCTCGGCGACGTGCGCATCGCGATCGCCCTGGGCCTCGAGCGTCGAGGCGATCCGCAAATGGAGAGCGCGCGCCTCGTCGGTCAACAGCTCGCGATACAACACCTCGCGAATGAGCTCGTGGCGAAACGCGAACAGCGCGGTGCCGTTCGTCTTTTCTTCGAAGATGAATTGCGCGTCGATGGCTCGTTTGAGCGCCGCCAGCGCCGCCGCCACCGGCAATCGTGCGACCTCCGCCAAGAGCTTTGCTTGGAAACGGCGACCGATCGCGGCGGCCTGGATGAGTACGGCTCGGTCGTCCGGGGGCAGCCCGTTCAGCCGATCGATGACCGTCTCGCGAAGGGTCGCGGGCAGCGGCTTTCCCGATCCGATTTCGCGGCCTTGCACGACCGTCTTGAGCAGCTCTTCGGCGAAGAGGGGATTGCCTTCCGCCGTCTTGCAGATGGCGACGATCTTCTCTTTGGGCCCTTCCCGCGAGCCGAGCGCGTGATAGAGCAGCTCGTGCATCTGTGCGTTCGTCAGCGGTTCGAGTTCGATTCTAAAGACCGCCGTGTCGCGCTGGAGCTTCCCCAACACGGAACGCAGCAGGTTGTCCTCGCGCGGCTCGTCCGAGCGGCAGGTTACGACGATCAAGAGTCCAGAGCTGCGCACGTAGGGCAAGAGGTGGAGCAAGAGTTCGAGCGAGGCACGGTCGGCCCAGTGGACATCCTCCAGCACGAGCACGGTGCAGCGGCTATTGCCAAAACGCTGGAACGCTTCCGCCATCGCGTTGAACTGCCGAAGTTTATCGCGTTCGCCGCCCTCCGGGCGATCGCCGATTTCCGGGATGAGATGCGATAGCTCGGCGCGGATGTTCGCCGGCACGACTGCAGGTTCGTCCGCGAACAACGTCGCCAACGCCGTGAGGAATGGCGCATACGGAGATTGGATGTATTCGAGCCAGCGGGCGATCACACAGCGCCCTTGAGCGGGCGCAAGTCCGGCGCAGAACTCCGCGACAAGGCGTGTCTTCCCGGCGCCTGCTTCTCCCGCGACGATGACGATCGAGCCTTCGCCGCGTCTGGCCGCGGCGAAGCGCTCCGCGAGCACGGCTAACTGCGAAGATCGACCGACCAGGTGGCGACGGTGAATCGTGGACGCCATCCTCGAAATCCGAAGACCTCCTATTTCGCCTTGGGCTCCTCCCGAGTGAGTCGCAGTCTTTTCAACATCGCGCGGTCGAGCCTTGCTCGCCGCTTGGGCGGCAGGTACAATGTCGAGTACTCCGACAGTCGCGCCCTGGGCACAGCGTCAAGCGGCATGCGCCGGATCCGTGGATCGACAAAGGGGTATTGGGCCGCCTCATACACGATGGCTTCATGCTTTGGCCCGTACTGCTTGCAAAGCACTGCGATGAGCGTGCGCAGACCTTCGCGGCCGTAACGTTTTTTGCACGCCAACTCTCCGGCGACACCCACTTGCAAAAGAATCAGAGGACACGTCGGGTCGATACGCCGCTTGTGCAAGAGAAAATGCGTCGCCTCGAACGTCTGGCAGCCGGCTTCGCCTGGATCTAGACCGAGGTCCGCAAACAAGCAGTCCACCGACGAGATGCCTGGTTGCATTTCCGTCCGGTACCCTTCGGCTTTGGCTTGGCGCATCGATTCTCGCGTCGCGTGCACGAGATAGCCGGGATGGCCGTAGGAAACGACGCAGACATCCAGGCCGGCGCGCACGCACGCCATGATGCGGTCCACCATGGCCGTATAGATGACGAGTCGTTGCTTGCCGCGCCGGTAACAGGTGTCGAGCGATTCGGTGGCTGGATTCAACTCGGTCACCCAGCTCGTGGCAATCGGGTTGCCGGTCAGCGCCAAGACCTTGTCTGCTCTTTCGATATGGTCGCGCGCGCCCGAAGTCACGTGGCTTGCAAACTGGATACCTAAGCCGACGACCGTGAGGGAGCCCTTGCTATTCACACGAGAGATGCTATTTTTCTTGCCACGTGTCGTTGACGACGATCACGTGCTTGACGCCTTGGCCGCAGATCTTGGCCTCGATCGCGAGCTCTTCATTGATCAACGTCTGGTCCTTGCTCTTCAACGCGGCGATCTGCTTGTCAGAAAGAAAGACGCGCAGGATGGCATCCTCCGGACGCTGTTTGAA
>JAJPHJ010000113.1 GCA_021325335.1 Pseudomonadota bacterium
AAGACGTACGGATCGTCGCTGAACGGGATGCCGAGTTTGCGCGCGAACAGCTCGCCGACGTCGGCCCGCGAGAGGTGCAGCGCCGGTCCGACGATGTGCGAGGGCTTTTGGCCGGCCAGCTGGACGATGTACTCGCCCAAGTCGGTCTCGATCGCGTCGATGCCATGCGCGCCGAGGTGCTCGTTGAGGCCGAGCTCTTCAGACAGCATGGACTTCCCTTTGACGACCGCGGTCGCGCGGTGCCGTCTGCAGATCTTCAGGACGTGATCGATCGCTTCGTCCACGCTCGAGGCCCACAGCACGGTCCCGCCGCGTTTTGCGAACTCGCCCTCGAATCGTTCGAGCAGCCGATCGAGGTTCGCGAGCGAGTATCGTTTGATGTCGCGCGCCGCGGAACGAAGCTCTTGCCACGGCACATCGCGCCGCGCGGCTTCCGAAGCTTGCGCGCTCCGTTGCATCGTCGTGAGCAGCGCCGCAGAGGCGTGCGGGTGCGCGAAGGCTCGCGCCACGGCTCGCCGGTCGATACCCTCAGCCATCGCTTGCGAGGATCTCTGCCAGGTGCATGAAGCGCAGCCTGGTTTTCGGCTCGCGCTTCCGGACGATGCCTTCGACGTGCATGAGACAGCTGGCATCCCCGGATGCGACGACATCCGCCTGCGACGCGAGGATCGCTTGCCGCTTGGCCTCGCCCATGGAGACGGAGAGCTCCGCGTACTTCACGGAGAACAGGCCGCCGAAGCCGCAACACTCCTCGATCTGCGGCAGCTCCACATATTCGAGGTCTTTGACCGCCTGCAAGAGCGCGAGCGCTGCGCCGGTTGCATGAAGCTCACGCCGTCCGTGGCAGCCATCGTGGTACGTCACCTTGGCTTGAAAGCACGCGCCGACATCGGCCTGTCTCAACACGGCTACCAAAAACGTGGCCAGATCGTACACCCGCGTGCCGACCTCTGCCGCATCGCGCTCGCCTTCAAGCGAGCCGTAAAAGACCCGTGCCATGGCCCCGCACGAACCCGACGGCACGACGATCCAGGGGTAGGCCTCGAAGACGTGCGCGAAGCGCCGCGCGAGCGTCGCCGCTTCGGCCCACTGGCCGGCATTGTACGCTGGTTGCCCGCAGCACGTCTGCTCCATCGGGTAGTCCAGCGGAACACCCAAACGCGCGAAGAGCTTGACGGTCGCGATGCCCACCTGCGGGAAGAGCGCGTCGCAGTAGCAGGGCAGAAACAGTGCGACGCGCTCCCCCTGAACATACCGCGGGGTGAGCGGCGATGTTACAGCCATCGCCACGTGTTCGTTCTTCAAGGCGATTGTTCTTGGCTCGCGGATTCGGGCCTAGTGCACGCGGGCGGCACGCCCGGGTCGTAGACTATCTCTGCCGGGTTTTTTCCCTGGCTCGACAGACGAACCGACCTTAGACCTGTCGTTAAAGGAGCAATGATGAACGCGAAGTCACTTTTCTCCCAGCTGCTTGTTGCGGCTTTCCTCATCGCCTCGCCCGCGATTGCCGCAACCACGAACCCGAGCGTGCTTGCCGGGTTCCATCACGTCCCAGCGTATACGAGTCATATCTTGGACATCGATATTCAGAACAAACCAGGCGCGAATGGCGGGTCGTATGCGATCAAAACAACGGACTCCGTCCCAGTCGTTGCGGCGTGGTACAAGCGGCACTTGCCGGACCAGACAAGCGAAACGGTCACAGCCGACGGGCATCACCTCTTCTATACGAAGAACGGGTCGACGGTCGACGTGAGCAAGGCGATACCTTTTGACGGGAACTACACGATCATCGGTGTCGTTGCCGCGAAATAAGGAACGGTCATTGCCCGAACTTCAAACCGACGTCGAAGAGCCGTGGTGGCGCGACGTGCGTGCCTTGCGCGTTGAGGATCGTCACGTAGTAGCGATCGTTGAACAGGTTTTGAATCCGAAGCGTCAATGCGGTCGACGAACCTAGGCTCACGCCCTTCTCCACGGAGAAGATCGTGTGCGGGGTCATCTTGCAGTAGCCCGGAGTGCCAGGCGGGCAGATCGCTGAAGAAAGACCGCTGCCATATTCTGCGTCGGCCGCGAACCAACCATTACGCGGGTCATTTTCGAGCACGCCTGCGGTGATGCTCCAGGTCTGGTCGTGGTCGGCCGGCGTGAAGCCGGTCGCAGAGCCGAAGCATGGCGCTAAAAGCTGCGTTTCGCAACCCGCGTTGAGCGAGAGCGTGTGCGCCGCATTGAGGTAGGCTCGGCCGTTGCGCGAGAGCGGCACCTGATAGCTCAGCGCTTCTTGCGAGAGCCGCCCCAGAGCGTAATTGATGTCTTGGTGGAGCAAGGTCACGCCGACTTGGGTGTCGTCGATGAGGTCGTTAGCGTTCTTCTGCCAGACCCGAAACCCAAGCGTGCCGCTGCCCACGGGTAGGTGGCCTCCGATTTCCAGCTGCGTGTCGCGTTCAGGTTTGAGGTCGAACTGTGCGGGTGTCGGCTGGAGGGGCAAGTTGAGCAGTTGGGCTGCATGCGGATCGACGTTTTCGAGTGAGAATGGCTCGAAGAACCGCCCAAGGTACGCGTACACACTCGTGCGTTGGCCGAAATTCCGTGTGAGTTTGAGGCGCGGACTCAACGCGCCGAAGGCCCGCGCGAAATCGGTCGATCTGATCGTGAAAAGATCGTAGCGCAGACCACCGTCGAGCTCGTAATTCCCCATCACCCAGCTGTCTTGAACGTAACTGCCATACGTATTGCCGACGTTGGGGTTGTCGTCCGTGACCGTGAACGGCGCCGCGGGAGATCCCGGCGTGAAGAGCGGCGACAGAAAGTTGTTTGGTTGCAGCGTCACCTGATAGTTTTTGATCACTCGCGTGAGGTCGTAGGAAACGCCGACCCGCAGCTCGTGCTTGCGGTACTGTCTCGCGTAGTCGCCTTGGAAGATGTAGTCGAGCGCCGTCTTGTCATCGAACAGCGAGAACCCGCACGTCGTCGGGGAAAAATTTCCGGTCATGACCGCGGTGGCGCAATCGCTCGCGCTACCACCGTTGCCGAACGGCGGCGGCGTGAGGTTTATCGCTTCACCGTAGGTCCAATCGTTGACCGGATCGCCGAAATCTCGGATCCGAGATATCTTGAGGGCCGGCCCAAAGCTCAGCGTTCCCGTGTTTCCGAGCGCACGCCGGAGCTGCACGGCGACGAACGTATCCGATTGCTTTTCGGCGTCATCGGTCGTCGCCGGCTCGCCATGCGCGACGTCGTTAGGAATCTGGAACGTCTGAAAGCTGTTGATGACGGTGATATCGGTGAAACCGTTGCTGCCGCGAGGGAGGGTGAGGCGGACGAACTCGTTCCCATCGCTCGCGTTGTTGTGCGGAGAATCGAAATCCGGGGGATCGAGACCTCGCGTCGACTGATCGAGATGGATCGCAGTGGACAGTCCCCCGCCGCCTTGGAGCGGCGAATGGTAACCAAACGTGCCGTCGAGGTCGGAGTAAGAGCCGTAGTGCATCTCGCCATCAAAGGCCGCGGGCCCGCTTTGGCTGCGGGTCGAGATGTTGAGCACCGAGCCGAACTTCAGGCCGTATTGAGCCGGGTACGCGCCCTCGATGACGTCGACGAAGGACACGTCATTGGGATCGATCTCGCCGCCGATCTCCCGGTTGAGCGCCTGGGGGATGGGGACGCCATCGAGTACGTAGTTGATCACGCCGTGGTCGCCGTTGATGTGGACTACCCCATTCGCTCCCCGGGCCGCGCCCGGCAGCTGGATGAGCGCGCCGGCGAAACTGCCGTTATAGGGCAAGCGCGAAAGAACGGTCCTGTTGAGGACGGTATCCGAACCGCTGCCGCGACTTGGTTGCGAAGAGACAACGCTCACGCGCCCGAGCTGCGCGATGGGCGCGAGGGCGAGAACGACGTTCGCACCGCCATTGCCCAGATCCACGCGAACTTGGGCCACTTCGCCTCGCGCGGTTGCCGTCACCACGTACGTGCCAAGGGGAAGGGCAGGGAACGTGAAGACCCCTCGGGCGTCCGTCGAGGTCTTGGTGACCGAGTTGTTTCCGCTCGCGCTCACCGCCGCGTCGGCAGCGGGATTTCCGTCGGCCGTCACCTCGCCGGTTAGGAAAGCTCCACCGCTCGCCGCTCGGGCGACCGCAACGCTCGCAAGTGCCAGCATGCCCCAGATCGTCACCGCTGCGATACACCGTTGAAAAAAAATCCTCTCCATTGTGCAATCCTCCCACGTCATCAAACCGCGGACGCATAGTCGCGCGGAGAACGGCCGGCAGCGCGAGCGCCGGTCATCAAGAGCAAAGGCGAACGTGATTAGGACAGGAGCGGAGGCGGGCGATTCGCGAGTTGGAGCGACCAGAAGACAGGATTGGGCGACCGTTCGCTCTGCTGCTGCGAGCGTAACTTCGGTTCTCCCTCGGGACGAGGGGCAAACCTCGGCGCGAGCGCTGCCGCAAGGCGCGGTAGCCGTGCGGTGATGAGCCGGCCGGCGAGGGCGAGCAGCGCTGCGACCAGCAGAGCCCCCACGACCCCGAACACGACATCGTGGCCGCAGAACAAACAGCCTTCGCCCACTGCGCTGCCCACACCCAGAGCGAATTGCAACCCCACAACCAACCCGTAAAAGCGCCAGTCTCCGTCAAGGGGAAGTGCTCTGACCTCGTCTGAGAGCTGTCGTTTGAGATCGAGCCGCCCGCTTGCGCCAGCAAGCAACGTTCGAATCTCGAACGCGATGAAGACGGCGCAACCAATTGCCGCGAGAGCGAGATATGCGTGGCGCGAGGAGAACAGGATCGCACCGTCTGCGCGCGCGCCCATGCCGAAAAATTCCGAAGCGAGGTGGGTGATGATCGCTCCGAACACGAGCGCAGCAGGCAGGATCCGCCGCAAGGTCATGGTGTTTGGGTGGCGACGTCTCAGCATATTCTCAGTATCATAGGTATCGGCGGCGAGCGGGCGAGGCCGCATGAGCCCCGTCACTCGCTTATCGATAGTCATTCTCGATAAGCTGTTGCGTTCCGAGGGCGCGCAAGTCCCCCTTGTTCACCCTCCGGAAGCCGCCTTTCTGAAAAAGTAATGAAGCTCCGCAAATGGATGCCCCACCGCGTGCCGAAAACCCGGGAAGTATGGCGCTTCGAGATCGCTTCGCCTGGGTGCTCATCACCGCTGCCGCGCTCGCCGCGATGGTCGCGGCCCATGCCGTCGAGCTCGCCCTGGAAAGCGCGCACGCTCTCGGCGACAGCGCCGCTCCTTACCGCCACGTCGCACAAAGCTCCGCAACGGAAACGGCGGTCGTCCTCTTCTTGCTGTTCGCCGCCGCGTGCATGTATCGCATGCTCGCGCACGTCACGCGGGGCGAGCGTGACGGCGACCCAGTGCTCCCGGCGCTGCGCATGATCGCCGCGAGCGGTTTCACGCGCATCGCGCCACGTCTTGCGGCCGTGCAGCTTGTCGCGCTGTTCGTCACCGAGCTCGGCGAGCAGCGGCTCAGCGGATTCCATGGTAACGCACTTGGCGCCATCGCAGGGCCCGGACACGCAAGCGCCGTCATCGTGCATCTGCTGATCGCCGCGCTCGTCACCTTTGCGCTGTGTCGTTTCGCTCGCTTCGCCTCATCGCGGGGCAGCGGGCTCGTCGAAGCGGTGGTCGCATTCCTGCGACATGCCTGCGCGCCAGCATCGACGGCGAGCACGGGTCGCCGCCTCGTCGGCGCTCCATCTCTGTTCGCGCGCCGGCCATCGCTGCTCGCACTCGGACTCGCCAACAGACCTCCGCCTCACGCCTCCGTATCCTGCGCCTAAGCGCTAACGCTCGCACGCGTTTCCCTTTCAACGGAGGCATCTATGCGATTTTCAATCGCGATTCTTATTGTTGGTATCCTTGCGGCCGCACTCATTCGACCGGCATCCGCGGACGTCTACGGTACGGTCAGCGGCAACGTCGTCGACAACAACGACCGCCCGGTCGCCGCGGCGTCGGTCAAACTGACGGCGCCGGACGAGTCACCCCAGTCGACATCCACCGATACCCTGGGTCATTTTCGCTTTGCGCAAGTCCCCTTCGACACGTACACCGTGCACGTCGAGGCAGCATCGTTCGCGCCCGTCGAGAGCGTCGTGACCGTGCTATCAGGGAGCGCCGCCACCGTCACGTTCCATCTTTCCGTGAAGACGATCGGTCGCGTCGTGACGACGAGTACCGCCGTGACCGCGAGCGGCCAACCGGTCAGCGTGAACGTCATCTCCGAGAAGACGATCGCAGCGCTGCCCAACGGCAATTCGCTGCAGCGCGTGGTCCAGACCGTTCCGGGCATTGTGGCGTTCTCGTACAACGAGCCTGTCGCTCGAGGGTTTCACGGGGTGACGTACGAGATCGACGGCGTGCCCTTGCCCCAAACGGCCGGACAGTATTTCTCGGAAGTGCTCGACCCGCGCGATGTCGACCGCCTGGAAGTCTTCACCGGCGCCATGCCGGCGGAGTTCGGCGGCCAGCGCCAAGGTGCGGTCGTGGACGTGCTCACCAAATCCGCCAATCAGTTCACGGGGCCCGACGGCGGCACGCTCGCGCTCACCGGCGGCACCTATAGCTCGGCCGGCGCTTCCCTCGACCAAGTCGCGGGCAGCGGCAACTTCCGCGCCTTCCTCAATCTCAACGTGTTTCGCAGCGGGCGTGGACTCGATTCACCGACGTCGATCCCGGACCACGACAACTCGAATCAAAGCGACGGCTTCATGCGACTGTTGTTCTCACCGACTGCGCGCGATACGCTCGCTTTTGACTACTCGGCGCAATACGCGGCATTTCAAATCCCCATCGACACGAACCAGAACGATCCCAACAACCCCGCCTGGTCGGTCCCTGGAACCGATGACAACCAGCACGAGTATCAACGCTTTTCCAACCTGACGTTCAACCATCAGAGCAAAGACGGCAACGGCTATTTCGAGTTGACGCCGTGGTGGAGCTCCGACAGGCTTCAGTA
>JAJPHJ010000060.1 GCA_021325335.1 Pseudomonadota bacterium
GTCGTTCCCCTCGCCGAGCGACCGTGAGCCCCCCGAAAAAGGCTGCGAAGAGGCCATCGATTATCAGTGTCCCAACAAGTGTGACTGCTGCCCTTTCAACGTTGTGACAGCCCGGCGCTCGAACGACTTCCCGCTCGCCCCTACAGACAATGGTCGGTGCCGGCGGCTTGCGGGCGGAGGCTTGCCGGGCAACCGTGATTCGGGTCGGGCGAGCCAGCTCATCTAAGTCCCGCGTCGTAGGACTCCGCCAGAAGCTCCACAGGGTGGCAGACCCGCATGTGAGAGCCCCGGTCGAGGAGCCCGGCCTGGATCTGCATGGCGCATCCGGGGTTGGCGGTGGCGACGACGCTCGCGCGAGTGCTGGCCAAAGCGTCCAGCTTCTTGTCGAGGATCGCTTGGGCGAGAACGGGCTGCGTGAGATTGTACACCCCGGCCGCCCCGCAGCACTCGTCGGCGGACGGCAGCTCTACGTACTCGAGACCCCGCACCCCCCGCAGCAGCTCCCGTGGCTGCCGGCGAATCCGCTGGCCGTGCGCAAGGTGACAGGCATCGTGATAGGTCACTCGCGCCGGGGCGGATGCAAAACCGGGCTCGAGGGAGAGACCCGATAAGAACTCGGTGACGTCCTTGACCTTGGCGCAAAACGAGCGCGTGCGCTCGTTATCGCCCAGGAGCTCCGCGTACTCTTTCATCATCGCGCCGCAGCCGGCGGCGTTGACGATGACCGCATCTACGCCCGCGGCCAGAAAGACCTCCACGTTGCGCGACGCCATCACACAGGCCGCATTTCGCTCTCCGGCATGCACGTTTAGCGCGCCGCAGCACCACTGACCTTGTGGCACGATCGCCTCGCAGCCGTTGCGCTCGAGCACGTCGATCGTCGCTCGGTGCACCCGGCCGAAGAGCGAGCGCATGACGCAGCCAAGGAATATCCCTACCCGCTGGCGCTTCGTTCGACCGGGCTGCGCGCGCCCGCGCGAGTCCGCGCTCCGCGCCGGCAGCGGCGCTGATTGACCGCCTGGGATCATGCGGACCAGCCGACGCACCTTTTGAGGAAGCGGCAGTGACTGAGCGAACTTCAAAGCGCCGGGAACCTGCTGCAGCACCCTTGCGGGAAACATAGCAGCGCGAAACATCCCCGGGCTTGGGAGGACGCGCTCGAACGCGAGGGAGCGAAAGCGCCGCCAATTCCGGCGAGCCGGCGTCAGCTCGCCTGCGCGTTCGATCTGATATCGCGCTCGCTCGAGGAGTTTTCCGTAGGGCACGCCCGCAGGACACACCGTCTCGCACGCGCGGCAGCCGAGACACTGGTAGAGATGGCGTGCGAGGTGCTCGCCGACCGGCGCATCGCCTTGCGCGACTTCCTTCATCAAGAAAACGCGCCCGCGCGGCGAGTCGGGCTCGAAGCTTAGGAGCTTGTAGGTCGGACAGGCCTGCTCGCACAGCCCGCACCGCGTGCATTTGTCGAGATCGGCAAGTTCGGGTTGCGGCTCGCCGGCGTACGCGCTCTGCTCGGGCACGTTCTTCAGATACCGCCGGCAAGGCGGCCGGGATCGAAGGTGCCGCTCGGGTCTAAGGCGGCTTTGACGCGGCGCGCGAGCAGCAACGGCGCGCCGCTCGGCAACGGCTGACGGAGCTCGCGGCACAATTCCAGCGGAGCAGCGAGATATTCCACAGTCCTATGCGGGCCCGAGCACGATCGCTCGAGTTCCAGAGCCGCCCTGCGCGGGTGTTCGTCGCGCGCATCGATATGTACGAAAACCACACCGGCCGTCGGATGCGCGACCACGTGCGCGGCCGCGGGCAGCGCGCCGGCTGCGGTGCAGATCGACGCGACCTCCGTCGGGAGACACGCGATCTTGCACACGAGCCAGCGCTGCGAGGGATGTGCGCTGCCGCCGGCGAGCTCGGCGATGTCGGACCACGCGGACGCATGGCGATCCACGTCCAACATCTCGATCGCTTGCGCGCCGGCCGTCCGGAACAAGCGCGTGACGCCATCCGCGATCGCCCGCACCCCGGCGGGAGATCCGCCGCAACGCACCGCCAACATCCAGGCGGGCGCGCCGCTCGGGACGAGCGTCCTTACGAGGCTTCCGGAACCTGCGTCCAGCAGCGCGGTCGCCATGGGGAAGAGAGCACTCGACGCGATCGAGGAGGCGCAGGCGCAGGCGTCCTCGACACGCGCGATCGTGGCCAACACGGTCAGCTGTTCTGCGGGCAGGGGAGCAACTTTGAGCGTGACCTCGGCGATGAATCCAAGCGTGCCGTACGCTCCGACGAAGAGCTTTGCGATGTCATAGCCGGCCACGCTCTTGACGACCTTCGCGCCGGTGAAGGCGACGCTGCCATCCGACAGGCACACGCGCATCCCGAGAACCTGATCGCGGGGGCTGCCGTAGTGTTGGCGCAGGGCGCCGGCGCTTCGCGCCGACAGCAGTCCGCCGATCGTCGCCTCCGCAGCGAAGGGCGGATCGACCGGGAGGAACTGGCGGCGAAGCCGCAGCGCCGCCTGCAGGTCCGCTAACGGCGTGCCCGCTGCGACCGTGACCGTCAGGTCGGCCGGCTCGTATTCCATGACGCCCATGCACCGGGCTGTATCGAGCACGGCATCGACGCCGACCGGCGCCGGCGGCCGCGACTGCTTCGTGCCCGCACCGCGGATCACGATGCTCGCGCCTTCGTGCGCGAGCAGAGAGATCGTCTTTGCGGCTTCGCTCGCAGTGCGAGGCGAGAACACGAGTTTTGGCACCTCATCTGCGATCGCGTATTTGGCGCACTCGTCGGGCCGCACGCGCGGCCGGATACCCGAACGGCCCGCAAGCTCGTCCGCGATGGGAAGATTGAGCGTGCGCAGCTCGCCGCGTGGCATCTTTAGAAGGCGGGCTCGGAGACGAGCCGTGCGTCCGCTGCTTGCGGCACCGCAGCCTGCAGCCGGCCGCTTTCACCGCAGGTGCGCTTCGTCGGAAAAATCTTGGCTGGATTGCACAGGGCCGCCGGGTTAAAGGCTGCTTTGAGGTTCGCCATCAAACGCAAGTCCGCGTCGCCGTACTGCAGGGTCATGCAATCGCGCTTTTCGATGCCGATGCCGTGCTCGCCCGAGATGCTGCCTCCCGCTTTGACGCAATGGCGCAGGATGTCAGCGGCAGCCGCCACCGTCTTGTCATAGTCGCCCTCTTTGCGATCGTCGAAGGCGATGAGCGGATGAAGATTGCCATCACCGGCGTGGAAAACGTTGGCGATGCGCAGGTCGTATTCGGCGCCGATCCGTTCCACCGCGGCGAGCACCTCGGGAAGTTTGGTCCGCGGGATCACCCCATCGGCCACGTAGTAGCTCTTGCTGAGCCGCCCCATCGCGCCAAACGCGCTCTTGCGGCCAAGCCAGATCCGTTCGCGCTCGGCCGTATCGCGCGCTTCGCGGACTTCGCGAGCGCCGCACCGCGCGCACAGGTCGCGCACGGCCACGGCGGCCTCGAGCGCGCTTTCCGGCAATCCTTCGACCTCGATGATGAGCACCGCCGCGGCATCGGTAGGAAATCCCGCGTGAACGAACTCCTCGATCGCCTGCACGGACAGGCGGTCCATCATCTCGAGCGCCGCCGGGATGATCCCGGCCGCGACGATCTCGGAAACGGTGAGAGAGGCTGCCGCAAGGTCGTCATAGACCGCCAGCAGCGTGCGCGTGGCCTGGCGAACCGGGGTGAGCTTCACCACGACCTTGGTCGCGATCCCAAGCGTTCCCTCAGAACCGATGAAGACCCCGAGCAGATCGTAACCCGGCGCATCTGCGGTTTTCCCGCCAAGCCAGGCGATGTCGCCCTGAGGCGTGACGATCTCGCAGCCGAGAACGTGATGGCTCGTGACGCCGTAGGCCAGACAATGGAGGCCGCCTGAGTTCTCGGCGATATTGCCGCCGATCGTGCACACCGCTTGGCTCGAAGGATCCGGCACGAACTGCAAGCCCAGATGCTTCACCGCGTTTGTGATGTGAGCGTTGACGACGCCAGGCTCGACGACCGCCAGCCGATTGTCAGGATCGATCTCGAGGATGTTGCACATCCGCGCCATCGAGATGACCACCGCGCCGCCTTCCGGCACAGCTCCACCGGAAAGACCCGTGCCCGCGCCACGCGCCACAAATGGGCAGTCGCACTCGACGCAAGCTCTCACGACAGCCGCGACTTCCGCCGTCGATGCCGGCATGACGACGGCTCGGGGCGTGGCGCGATCCGCAGAACCGTCATATTGATAATTCGCCAAATCGCCCGCACGCATCGTGGCGTGGTCGCTGCCGACCACGCCGACGAGCCGCTCGAACAGCCCAGCTTTCATGGAAAAGCCTCATTCGGCGCAAGGTCGCATAGCCCCCGGCTCGAACGACGAAGGCCGTATGCAGGTCGAGCGCGTCATCGTCACGCCCCGCAAAGACGTCTACAATCCGGGTGACGTGATCAACATATCCGTCTCTTTCGACACGCCCTTCATCGGGCAGGTTGCGGTGGGACTGGCCCCGCGCGAGGCCCGGATCGGGGAGCCGTTTCGCGCGACGCCGCTCGCCAAGAGCTCGAATGTCCTGTACGAAGGCCAGGTCTACATCTGGCAAGTGGACGTCGGTGCGTGCCGTCTCGTCGCTCGCCTGACACCGGTCAAGGGTGAGCCCACGACGATCGGCGTGGGCGACGAGATTTTTTGGATACGCCCGCTCGTGCCGACGAAGTAGCGCGCTCGAGCTGACCATAACGGAGAACATGATGGTGCAGGTAGGAGAGCCGCTGCCCGAGATCAAGGGCCAGACCCAATACGGGCCGCTCGACCTGGCGGACTTTCGCGGCCGAAAGAGGGTGGTCTTGTGGACGTATCCCAAGGATGCGACATCGGGCTGAACGGCAGAAGCGATAGACTTCAGTCAGCGGTCTGCTGACTTCGCCGCACTCGACACCGAACTCGTCGGACTCTCGCGCGACACCGTGGAGTCCCATCGGGAATTCGCTCGCGCTTCGGGCATCGTGCCGCCGCTCTTGGCGGACCCGGAAGGCAGGTTGTGCGCGGCTTTGGGGGTGCTCGCGGATCCCACAGGCAATGCCAAGCGCACGACGTTCGTCGTCGATCGCGACGGCACCGTACGCTATGTCTTCGAAGCGGTCAAAGTGCCCGGACACGCCGCCGCGGTGCTCGAGGTCGTCCGGGAAATGAATTCCTAACCCCTTGCAGGAGAGTCTCCGCCGGCCCAACAAACCGGCGGCCGAAACGAGCCCGAGGAGACACGCCATGAGCCCAAAACGCAAGAAACGCGCGGCGAGAAAGCCGGTCAAGGCCGCCAAGAAATCCACGCGCATTGCGCGCAAGTCCAAGCAAGCTCGTAAGCCGGCTCGGCGACCCAAGCAAGCCACGCGCGCCCGCGCCAAGGCGAAGGCAAAGCCCAAGCAGTCCGCCCCCAAACGCGCTGCGCGTTCTACCGCGGGCGCCAACGGCGCGGCCCGCCACCACCGCGCGCGCCATGCCGAGGAGCCGGTGCTCGAACAGGCGAGTGTGGTAGAAGAAGAATCGATTACGATCGGCGGTTATGACGAGAGCGAGGACTTCGAGGAACCCTACACCGAGGACGATGAGGAGTTCAACGACTCCGACGACGATTACTAACGAGCGGGTCCAGCGCATGCGAACGTCAAGACGAGGCAGCCGGGTGCGGCGGGCCTCGTTTCTCGTCTTGGGTGCGATCGCCGCCGGCGCGTGGTTGGTGGCCGCGGCCTTCGCGCTCGTCGACCGGCGGGTGATGCGGCCGGTGCGGGCGGTCGGCGGCGACGCGGACGAATCGGTGACGATGGTCCTGCCAGCACGCAACGAAACACAGCACATCGCCGCGTGGATCGCGGGCGCGCGCAGCCAACATGTGCGAACGCTGCGGATCGTGGTCGTGGACGATGACTCCACGGACGGCACGTACGACGCAGCGCTCCAAGCCGCGGAGGGCGATCCGCGCATCGAGCTGCTGCGTGCGGGCCCGCTGCCCCGCGGTTGGATTGGAAAGTGCTGGGCGGCGCACGTCGGGAGTCAGCGGGCGACAAGCGAATGGCTGCTCTTCAGCGACGCAGACATACGGCTGGAACCGGCCGCGGCGTCGAGCGCCCTCGCCGTCGCCAAGGCCAAGCGAGCTGACGCGCTCTCCTTCACGACGACACTCGTGTGCAATGGTTTTTGGGAGCAGGTCATCATGCCGGCTGTCGCAGCGATCATCTTCTCTGCGATCCCCGCGTGGGCGACGCGCGCATCGAGTTTGCCGATCGGATTGCTCGCCGGCGGCTTTCTCCTCGTGCGCGCACGAGCATACGAGCTCGTCGGAGGCCACAGCGCGGTCCGGGCTTCCATCGCCGAGGACCGCGACCTCGCCGAGCGTCTAAAAGCTTTTGGTTACAGGATCCGCTTGGCTGACGGAAGCGCACTCGTGCGCGTGCGCATGTACGAGGGCCTGCGCGCGATGTGGTTCGGCTGGCAGAAGAACTTCTACGAAGGCGTGCGGCGGCGCCCGCTCGGGGCGGCGTTGACGGTCGTTGGCTTTGTGGGCATGCTCGTGTTGCCGCTTCCGACGCTTGCCGTGCTCGCAGGAAGGCGCCTGCGGCGACCACTCGCGCGCCACGAACGGTGGCTCGGCGCGCTGAGCGCCACGAGCGTTGGAGCGACGATTGTCGTGCGTCTCATCCGCGACCGCGCCATCGGCGTCAGGACGAGCACGATATCCCTTCTGGGCACGCCGCTCGCGGGGCTGTTCGCCGCATCCGTTATGGCCGCATCGGCCTGGAACGTGGAAACCGGCCGCGGACAACAATGGAAGGGACGGATCATCCCCTAGCGTAGCTCTCTCTGACGTCGGGAACGCCGGCGAACACGCCACTGCGGTACAGCCAGCGCAAAATCCCAAGACCGATCGCCATGGCGACGAGCGAGCTGAGACCCGCTTCAGGACCGAAAGCGCCGCCGGTCAGCCACGCCGGTCCGATGGTGTTTTGGAGGACGATCGTCTTCACCGGCATGACCAAGCCGCTGACGGGGAAACCGAAGACGGGACCTTCGAACAGGTTCCACGATAGATGTGCCCCGAGACCCAACCACAATGACTTCGTCCAGAGCACGCTGCAGCACGCCCATAGCGAAAAGAAAAGCAATCCGGTAAATGTCGGTAGCGGGAGAGCAAAGGCGTTGGGATTTCCCAGATGCAGACCGGCGAAAAGCAGGGACGTGGTGATGACCGCGGGCCACAGACCGAACGCCTCCCAAAAGTTTTGAAACAGATAGCCGCGGAAACAGACCTCTTCGAACAAGGCACCGGCAGCAAACACGCCGAGTCCGGCCGCGAGGAGGCGGACGTCGGAGACGAGGGGACCGAAACCGTCCGTCCTGATCCCGCCGAAGAGCAACTCCATGCAGAACACGATCGTTTGCATCCCGGTACCGAAGACAAGGCCGAGCAGGAACAGGCGCAGCCAAGGTCTGCGCAGCCACAGACCGAGTGACGCAACCGAGCGCCGATCCACAAAACGGCGCAAGAGGAGGGCGCCGATGAGCGCTGCGATCGCGCCCGCGATCTCTCCCGAGATCGCTTCCGCCAAGAAGGAAGGCTCGCGCTCCAGGCCTCCCACCGCGATGTCGTACGCGCTCCAAAAAACGATCGCCAAACTCGCGACGACAAAGCCGAAGAGCAAGATGCGCCAAAGAGGTCGCAATCTTCCATCTTTGACGAAGATGGTGGCGTGTTGCAATGCGCCGGAATCTTGCGCGTCAGGCTGGAACAACCATGCATGAAAGCTGAGCCCACGCCCGCTTCGAAATCCGCCGTGGCAGCGCGGCTCTTCGACGCGTGGCGGGCAGAAGTGGAAGCCAGTACGGTCTACGGCATGCTCGTCAAGCGCGAAAAAGACGCTCGGCGCGCCCAGATCCTGCAGCAGATGGCGGATGCCGAAGACGGCCATCGCAAGCGCCTCGAAACCCGGATGCAGGAGCTCGGTCTCGCGATTCCCGACCCGCGCTCGGTGCGACTGTCGCCCTGGCTTGCCATGCAGGCGCGACTTGCGCCCGTCGAGCGACTGCTCGCGGCACGGGAAGCCGCGGAAGCGCACGACATCGAAGAACGCTACTCGAAGCCGACGGGCGACGCGAGGACCGACGACCTGCTCGAGGCTATCCGCCACGAAGAAGAAGCGCATTCGCGATCGTTACGCGACCTGCAACAGGAAAC
>JAJPHJ010000011.1 GCA_021325335.1 Pseudomonadota bacterium
GACTTCGACCATGCTGGCGACGTGGGGTGGTAACCACTCGAAAACCGCCGGATGGATCCGCTCGGCTTGGGTCAAGCGATCGTACAATTCAGGCTCGAGCCGGTATAACAATTCCCATGCGAGCGCACTATCCGTTTGAGGATCCGGATCGGCGCCACCCACGTAGCGGCACGCCTCCTCGTCGCTGAAGACGCTCAGATCGGCCTTCGTATATCGATAGCTTAGCTCGCCCCTGCGCTCGACGGCAACCACAGCGTCAACCGTCTCCGCTGTACTCCGCCCACGTCTTCTCGGTTTCCCAGACCCTTACAGCGAACCGCGTCGCGTTTTGAAGCCGCGGTTTGAGCCGATCCCAGAAAGCAACCGCCAGATTCTCTGCAGTGGGAAGGCGCCCGTGAAGCCAAGGCACATCCGTATTCAAGTTGCGATGGTCGACCTGCTCGATGATCTCTTCGCAGATAAGGTCCGAAAGCCGTTTCAGATCCATGACGTACCCAGTCGCGGGGTCGACCTGGCCCGATACGACGACCTCTACGACATAGTTGTGACCGTGTAGGTTCGTGCATTTACCGAAAAGCTGGTGGTTTTCGCTATCAGACAGATTCGGATCCGACAGCTGGTGGGCCGCGTTGAAGGACTCGCGGCGGCTGACACGGAGTTTCACGCGGCGGCTAACCTCCTCCATTACACTGAGAATTCGCGATATGACTTACGCTGTACTTCCGGGAGGTATGCGCGGTCACCGTGCGGCCAGCGACAGGCTCCTCAAGAATGCGTACGCTGCGGTGAGCGCAGCTCCGTAGGATGCGTGGCCAACGAGCGACCTAAAGTTGGTCTGCCATGGATACCGAGCGGAAGATGGCACGGCGCCCATCACGGAAAGGCCGAACTCATCCATGACAAACATGCCGGCGGTAGTCGCGGCCATCGCCGGCCCAACGGTGTTCGATTTTTCGCCAGCAAATAGCCCGGCGATGATTCCGAAGCCAATACCGATGGCCCAATGCAAAATGCGCCCTGCTTTCGTAGCGTCTTCTTCGGTGGGCTTCAGATCCAGGCGAGCCATCAGCATATGTGCTACCGCTTGCGCAGCGCCGCGAGGCGACACACCGGCCTCGACCGCCTTGATGTGTTCTGTGTAGAACAACTCCGTGATGGCATCCATGACGATCGTCGCCGCAGCTCCGGCTATCGCTCCGGCACCGGCACGCGCAGCGATATCGGCTGGGCTTTTCACTTTGACGCTCATCTGTCCTGAGATGTACCCTGGCCAGTATGCCGTAAACGATCGCGCATTCAGTCATTCTTCAGGTACTCGGGTAGATTGAAAGCATGTCAGTCCTACAAGCCAACCGTGAGAGTTTGAGCGCCGAGGGACGAGGTGCCGGCGCCGTCGCGGCCCTGGCCGTTGCCGCCATCGTGGCGGTGCTCTTGGCGCTCACCGGCATTCATGTTCTCCATCAGCTCGATTCCATGGCTGCAAATCTGACCACGGTCAACGCCAGCCTGAGCGGTCTCAAGACCATGAACCGCAAGCTCGATGCGTTGCAGAACATGTCGAACGCGCTGCGAGCGATGAACGAAAAGCTTTCGCGCACCGATCAGTCGCTGGACGAGGCGAACCGAAGCTTGACGTCGATGGTGGGCGAATCCAAGGGTGCGGGCAGATCGCTTGAGGACATGCGGCGCAAGCTCGCCGATATGCAAGGCAGCTTATCGGTCATGCAGCACAAGATTGCCGGGTCGTTTCTGTTCCGCGGCGTAAAATAGCCACGAGGCTGGCCTCGGCTAATATGATGCCATCACGTCAGATTCGGTGTGATTTCCCATGACGACGCTCACTTTTTAGCGAGCGCCAAACCACCCTGGGCCAGCACGCCGATGGGTTAATTGTACCCATGCTTATCAACACGCTCTAATGAAGAACTCCTTTCTCACCCGCTTCACCATCGTGACGCTCGTGGCCGCGCTCGCGTGCGCCGGTCTGTTGGCGTATGTTCTTGACGCCAATCACGCGAGAGCAGTGCAAAGCGACCTCATCGCCAATGCAGTTGGGCAAACGAGCGAGGCTCTCACCGAGCCCATTGGACGGATAGACTACCACCAAAAACGGTTTGACGCGAAAACGTATGCGGCGATCGATGCGCTCGCTCAGCGTCAGAGCAATTTTCTGGAATACGTGCGGGGCATACGCGTGTATTGGCCCGACGGATCCGCCCTCTACCCAACCCAAGCGCCGGCAGCATCGAAGGACGTCCAGGCGGCAATCGCAGCACAGGATGTTTGGCGAACCGGGGTGCGCACCGTGCACGGCGAGCATGTCACGACTGCCTACGTGCCGCTCGCGGATCCCAAATCAAACGCGTACGCCGCAGTCGCAGCGATCGATCTCTCGGTCGACCAGATGCGTTCGCAGACCGCGCCGGAGCACCGCCTCGTTTTTCTTGCCACGCTAGGTGCCATCACGGTCATCGTGGTCTCCTTGCTGACCCTCGCGTTGGGTGCTCAGCGAGAGCTCAATCGCCGCGAGCGGCTCGCCACGCAAACGCTCATGCAAACCATGCAAGGTGTCGCCGCCATCGTTGATAAGCGCGATCCGTATACTGCCGGGCACTCGATTCGGGTCGCCGCCTACAGTCGGAAATTGGCGCGCGCCTTGGGTCTACCCGACAAGGACGTTCGCGTGATCGAACATGCCGCGCTCCTACATGATGTCGGCAAGATCGGAGTTCCAGACGCCGTGTTGCTCAAACCCGGGCAGCTATCGAAACAGGAGCGCACGGTCATGGAGTTCCACCCTGACATCGCCAATGAAATCTTACGTAACGTCGAGGCGATGCACGAACTTTTGCCCTGCATCGTCCACCACCACGAGCGCTGGGACGGCAAGGGCTATCCGCGCCATCTGAGCGCGCAAGCTATCCCACTTGGGGCGCGCGTCATCGCCGTGGCCGATGCCTACGACGCCATGACGACCGATCGACCGTACCGGCGCGCGCTGTCGGTCGATGCAGCCAAAGAGCAGTTAGAGAACGGGGCGGGGACGCAATTCGATGCCACCTGCGCCGCGAAGTTTGTCGAGCTTATAAGGGCGGGCGAGGTCGTTCCGCCACCCCCGGCGACCGATTTGTCGACGCTCTCTGAATCTTTCGGTCCGCAGCTTCGGCTGGCAAGCAATTCGTGAACCGCGGGTTCGTCCTTGTCTGCGCCGTGGCGATCATTGCGGCGCCGAATCAAGCAGAGGCCACCAACACGTTCGCGCGCGAATTCGGCTTCGCTTGCACGCAATGCCACTCAGTCATCCCCCTCCTGAACCAATTCGGCGAGAACTTCAAGGCGAACGGCTATCGCATCGCTGGGATGAGACCGGCCCGGATGGTCCCGTTGTCCAGTTCGATGCTTGCGGCTTTAGAGACTGAAACGGGTCAAACCGGCCCCAAGATTTCCCTGGAGGAATGGCGTTTGCAGTCAGGCGGCGCGTTAGACCCCTCGCTGACCTACTATGTCGAACAATACGTCATCGATGATGGTGCGCCGGGCTCGATGGATCAAGCCTGGTTGCAGGTGGACTCAAACACGGCGCATCCCACCGCAAAGATCGACCTCAGAGCACGCATCGGACGGCTTTATCTTCCCTTGCCCGTTTACAGCGACACCTATCGTCCGACCCTCACCCCTTACGCGCTCTTCGAGCAAAGCGTTGGAGCCAATGGATTCACGCTCGACGGTGTGCACGACGGCGCGGACTTTGCCGCAGGCGACGTTTACGGGTCGAGTTCCGTGCATCTCTTCGTCTCATCGCATAACGACGCTCTCTTTGGGACCCAACGGGTTGGACAGGTAGACTTCTCCGTCTATCGCGTGGTCGGTTCAACTGACATCGGCTCCGTGAACGATCCATTCTGGCGTCAAGGATTCGCCGCTGTGGTGCATGCCAACTCGGTCGAATACCGAGCGGTCTGGCAACGCGGGTACGACCGGGATGCAGATGGGTTAGGCCGTGCGGAGTGGTCGAGCGGAGGCTTCGTTGAGTTGCAGTGGTTTTTGATGAGGAATATGATCGGTGCCCTCAGATTCGACGGAACCGATCAAGAGGTATCCAGGCAGCGCTCCGTGACAAGCGCCTTGCTCTTCGGACTGACCAATGACTCGCGTCTTAGTCTCGAAGACTCGTTTCAGAGCGGCAAGCAAAGCCTTCGCAGCAGCATCCTGGTCGCATTCTAACCATTAACGAAGCGTCCCCACATCCTCCGTCGCGTCACCGGCGGGCACGCTGATCGCGCTGCTCTTGAGGCCGTCGCGTTCGTTCCAAAAATAGATCCGGTGAGCTCCTGACATTACGCCCTGAAGGGCGAAGTGCGTGCCAAGACCTCCGGAGTTCGGACCATCGGTCACGACGATCGTTCCGTGCATCTTCGCATGGATGTGACAGTGCACGTCAACGATGCCAGGTTGTAAGAAATTGACGAGTTTTCCGGGACCAAACCCGTAGTACCCGATGTCGAAGGGGTCGTTCGGCGACGCTGAATAGATGCTGTGAAAGAACGGATCGTCGTTTGGAAACCGCACGCTGTCTCCGGCCCGGATAACGATCAGCCCGGGCACGAACTGCCGGTTTTGGTTGCGCACTTGGCTTTCAGGATCGCTCGCGGTCGAGCCATCGCTGACCCAGACGACGCTCGGCTGCAAAGTCGCGCCGACAACCGTCGCCGCCGCCGCAGGGACTTCAAGCGAGCGCGCGATCACGCAACACCAGACCACCGCCACGACGAGAGACCATACGCGCATACGAAAAATATCGGTTGGCCTAATTGACGACTTTAAAGGTCCGAAAGCGTCCCGGCTGCGCCGAACCGGAACACATAAAAAGGATTTCGTACACGCCATTGCGAGAGCTCACCGTGACAGTACATGCAGACCAAGGTTCCAGCCGAGGACTCGCAAGCTCGAAACTTGACGCCGCAACCGGCTGTCGAGCTAGCGCGCCACATTCTGGACCTCGTTTTTGCCGGCGTCGAAGCGCCTCTCATCGCGCTTCAAGACGGCACCGTCTTGCATCGTGCAAGCGATTCGATCGATGCAATGGTCGAATTGAAACATGCCGGTGGTTTGAGACTGCTACTCGGCGGGGCTTCGGATCTGTCCGCGGGCGAAGCGGCCATGCGCGGGGATATCAAGGTCAAGGGTGACATCGAGCGAGCCTTCGCGGCCATGGATGCTGTCGCCGCCACGCGAACTCCCAAGGACTGGCTCAAGATAGCCTCGCTCGCCGCCGGGCTTCCCCACGCCCCCTCCGGTGCGCCGCCGTCCGTT
The DNA here is from genome assembly GCA_021325335.1 of Pseudomonadota bacterium. Classification (GTDB taxonomy): domain Bacteria; phylum Vulcanimicrobiota; class Vulcanimicrobiia; order Eremiobacterales; family Eremiobacteraceae; genus JAJPHJ01. The sequence continues at coordinate 5,314 of JAJPHJ010000011.1, forward strand.
CGCCGCCCGGCAAAGTTGCGAGGGCGGGTCCATTCTCTCGAGCGCGACCGGGCGGCGATCGCATACCACTACGACGTCTCGAATGACTTTTACGCGTTATGGCTGGACTCGAATATGGTCTACTCGTGCGCGTATTTCAAAGATACTTCCGACACGATCGATGAGGCGCAGCTTCAGAAGTGCGATTTGATCTGCCGGAAGTTGCGCCTCAAGCGAGGCGAACGGCTTTTGGATATCGGCTGCGGTTGGGGCGGGCTTGTCCGCTTCGCCTGCCGCGAGTACGGAGTGGAAGCGCTCGGCGTGACGTTGAGCCAGCGCCAGGCCGACTACGCTCAGACCCGTATCAAGGACGAGGGCTTACACGGGCGGTGCCAGGTGAAGTTGCTCGACTATCGGGAGCTCGGCACGCACGGCCGTTTCGATAAGATCGCAAGCGTGGGGATGGTTGAGCACGTCGGCGACGCTATGTTGCCGCTGTATTTTCAAGCCGCGTTCCAAGCTTTGGCACCGGGAGGTCTGTTCCTCAACCACGGGATCATCTCGCAAAGAGGACGCCCGCAAGGCAGGCCTGCCCCTGCCTCGCGTTTTCTCCCACACCGATCTCGTTTCACGGAATCGTACGTCTTCCCAGACGGCGAGATGCCGGAACTCGCACGGATGTGCGAGGCGGCGGCGCAGGCAGGCTTCGAAGTGCGAGATGTTGAGAATCTGCGCGAGCACTACACTCTGACGTTGCGGTGCTGGCGGCGACGCCTCGAGGAGCACGAACGAGAAGCGCGTTCGATCGTCGGTGACGGCACCTTCAATGTGTGGCGATTTTGGCTTGCCGGGTCGGCACATAACTTCGCGATCGGATCTCTCGGCGTCGTGCAGATGGTACTCGCCAAAGATCTGCCAGGCGCAGGAACGACCTTGCTTCGGCGCGAGGAATTATACCGCTAAGCTAGCGATCGTCATAGGAGACACGATGCTAACCATTTTGTTCGCGGTGTGCATCGCTCGACGCGACGACACCATACAATTCCCCTTCGGCCACCACCGGGGGCGCATCGGACTCGCCTGCGACATGCAGGCGGTGCCGGGCCGAGAACATCGGACCGCGCGCAACCTGCAGCGGGGCAAAAGCCCCGAAGCCAAGTGGAGCGGGCAGGTCGTCATAAATCGCCTCCATTCCTCCCTGCTTGAAATACGCTTCATGCCAAAAGCCCGTTCCGCCGCTGTCGCGTAAAAATTCTTTCCACCATGCCTGGTGGGGTAAGCTACGCACCCACCGCTCGAGCGATTCGAAGTCGCGCCAGTACTGACGCATTCCGACGTGCAAAGGTATCACGCCAAATGTGATATTTTCATGTCTGAGAAGACCGTCTGGTTTATCGCTGACCGATCGTTGAATCTGGGGGCCGAGCTTGAAGAGTCTACCCAGGCCGCGCAAAGAATTCACACGCATGCCAAGGTAAATCACGACGAGATTCTGGTAGTCCGAGAGATCGACCGTCTCTCGTCTTACGCGCGTAGCCATTCAAGTGGTACCTCCGGCGCGCCTACTTTCGCACTGGGAACGGTTTTCGCTCCTACGCTGTGCAATGCTTGCGCTAGCGGCATGCGAGTCGGCATTCTCGGTTCGGGGTTGATGGGAGCCAAGCTCGGCACAATTTTTGCACGGGCCGGGCACGAGGTGGTTCTTAGCTATTCCCATAGCCCGAAAAAGCTCGAGAAACTCGCACGCGCTGCCGGTAAAAACGCACGCGCCGGCACGCCGCGCGACGCAGCACGGCAAGCGGACGCGCTTCTGCTGGCCGTGCACTGGTCTCGCATCGATGATGTCTTGCAGCTCGCCGGCGATTTATCGGGCAAGGTGATCGTCACGTGCTCGCTGCCGATGAACGCGGATGACAGTGACCTCGCCGTCGGGCACACCTGGTCGGGTGCCGAGGAGCTTGCAAGAAGGGCGCCGAGAACGCACATCGTCGGTGCGTTCAACACCGTGCCCAGCGAAGTGCTCTTCGACGTGTACAAAGCTCGAACGAGAAAGATCTTGCCGGGTCTTCTGTACTATGGTGACAACCTGGGTGCCAAACGGATAGCCAAGAAGCTCATCCGCGACGTCGGGTTTGATCCGATCGATGCAGGGCCCCTGCGCATCGCGCGATACGCTGAGCCCTTTGCGCTCCTTGTTGCACAACTCGCGTATGAGGGGAAGGGTGGTCCCGAGTTAGCCTACCGCTTCGAGCGGTTCAAATCTCGGAGGTAAAAGCAGGCCGTTTCATATGAATCGCGCCGATTGTTATTTACCGGGACGGGACAGAACGTGATGGCCGCGACAGCTTCTCTGGGTGGGGTATAAGATGATAGGCGCAGATCGCCTAAGCGCAGGGAGGAGGGTGCCTCAGTGGATGTCCTGATACTTGTGGTTGTGATCTTGATCCTACTCGCGGTCACCGGCCACCTCAAACTCTAAATCGATCGTGAAGGGGCTCCAAGGGCGGCACGTGAGCGCCGCCCTAATTCTTATGGTGCGCGGTCCGGCTCAGGGCACGACCCGGTAGCGCGCTTCCATACCCGCCATGAGATGGCTTTGGACGTGGCAATGCAGCAGCCACACGCCGGGGTTGTCCGGGATCATGTCGGCAACCGCGATCTCATCGACCTCCACTTGAAAAGCGTCGGTGCGCATCCCATTTTCCAACAACGTCTGGCCATGCCAGTGCGGTGCGTGCGCGTCGAACCCGCTGCGAGTGACGATGACGTACCAGCGAGTACGCTCGCCTTCGCGCACCGTGACCATCGGCATGGTGCCGTAGCTGTAGCCATCGATCGTGAAAAATATGTTGGCGAGCTGGAAATTTGCCGCCTGGCTTCCCACGTGCTTTGGGTTGAGTAACGGATCCGCAATGTTCGCGCCGATGAGACGGCTTTGGCCTTCATCCATCATGGCGAAGAGGATGGGAACTTCGCGATCGACATCCGATGGCGTTCCGTCCGGCCTCGCCGACCCGCGCCTGGTCACGATGAGCGCTCCGACCATACCCGTGTTTTCGTCTTTGTTCTCGGCGACCGGACTGTAGTAGCGCCATGCGATCGAGCTGCCATCGTTGACCCCGGGTCCCGAACTTGCCGGAACGTGCCAGATATAGGTGCGCCGCTCGCCCGGTGCCACGGCCGTAAACGAGCCCGCCATTCCCGCAACTGCGATCCCAGCCGGCAATGGGGAATCGTTCTTGAAGTGCACGACCAGCGTGTCTCCCACGACCGCGTGCATGGTCGGCCCGAGCAGACCCTGATAGGCCTCCGAGGCCGGCACCGGTACGCGCTTGGCAAACGAAGCGTCTGTGTACGCTCGATAGAGGACCTTTCGAAACCGCCACCCGAGCGCGCCTGGGGGAAGCGACGGCACAGGACCGCCGGCGATCTCATCCTGACCGCCCGGCGCGTAATTCCAAACTACCTCGTCCGCTGCGATGTAATACGTGCGGACTGCGGCCTGGGCAGGTGCCGCGCAGGAGAGGGTGAGAGCCAACAGGAGCGCGGTAGCAACAACCGGCGCGCCCCTCACGGCTGCACCGTGAATCGCCCGGTCATACCGGCGTCGAAATGTATGTCCAAGTCACAATTGAGCATCCATACTCCCGGATTTTCCGGCACCATGTCGGCGACTCTCGTGTCGCCCGGACCGAGCGGCAACGTGTTCGAGCGTTGGCCGTTGGCGAGCACGGTCTGCCCGTGCCACGTGGGGAAGTGAAAGTCGAAGTCGCTCATCGTCGTCATGAGATACCACCTGACTCGCTGGCCTTTCGTCATGGTCAGCATAGGTAGATTCCCGAATAGAAAGCCGTTGATCGTGAAGAACTGGTTTGCGCCTTGAAACTGCGGCGCTGATGCGGAAACGTGGTGCGGATTGGTCGAAGCACCGGCCAGGTTCTCCGATACCAGGCGGCTCTGGCTCTCGTCTATCTCGGAGAACATCGTGACGAACTCGGCGTCGACATCCTTGGGTGATCCGTCGGATCGCGCCATGCCGCGCCGGGTGATGATGATCGGGCCGACGGGACCAGTGTTCAGGTCGCGCACATCATCGGTGTGCGAATAGTACATCCACACGATCGAACTTGGATCCATTGGACCGGGTCCCGAGCGCTCGGGGACCATCCAGGTGTACGTGTAGGTGCTGCCGGGGGCAACCGCGCCACCGCGCTTGTCCGATCGCGGAGCGCGGTCGCTGTAAGGCGCGCCCTCCGACGCCTTGCCGTATTCGACGCCTCCTGGGTAGACGCTCAGGTGCAAGCGGGTGTTGTTCTTGAACACGACGACGATCGTGTCGCCGACCTCCGCTCGGATGATCGGACCGAGGACGCCGAGGTAGGCAGACGCCGGCCCTCGGGTTTTGAGATGACGAAACGTTCCGTCTGTATAAGCACGGTAGAGCGCCTTATGATAGCTCCAGCCCAACTGCGGCGCCTGGACTGGGGGCAACGCGGTGCCCGCGATCAGGTCGCGCCCGCTCGGTGCAAAGTTCCAGAGCACGTCGTCAGCGGCGATGTAGTACGTGCGAACGGCGGCCTCGCACGGCACCGCCCCTACGGTGGCAATGCCGGCGATCAACGCTGCTAGCGCGGCGCGGGCAGCGCTCACGGCAGCACCGTGAAGCGCGCGGTCATGCCGGCGGCGAGATGGACTGCCTGGCTACAATCGAACAGCCACACGCCGGGATTGTCCGGCACCATGTCTGCCACTTTCATGTCCATGAAGCCGAGCATGATGGTGTTCGCGCGTTGGCCGTCATAGAGCACGGTCTCTCCGTGCCAGGTCGGCGTGTGAAAATCGTTATCGTCCATCGTCCCGAGCACGTACCAACGGACATGCTGGCCCTTTCTCATGGTGATCATCGGAAGATTGCCGTAGTCAAAACCGTTGATGGTGAGGAACTGATTGGCTGCCTGCAACTTGGCGGACGAACCGCTCACGTGTTGGGGGTTCGTCGCAGGGTCTGCGAGATTCGCCTGGAGCATGCGGCTTAGGCTTTCGTCCATTTGCGCGAACATCGCGATGACTTCAAGATCAACGTCTTTCGGCGATCCATCCGGGCGCGCCATGCCGCGCCTGGTGACGATGATCGGTCCGATCGGGCCGGTGTCCATGTCGCGGGTCTCGTTCGTGTGCGAGTGATACATCCAAATGATCGAACTCGGGTCCATCGGCCCAGGTCCCGAGCGCTCCGGAACCGTCCATGTGTAGGTATGGCCCCCGCCGGGCGGCACGGCGTCATCCCACTTGTCCGCGTGAGACGTTTCATCGCGGTAGGGCGCGCCCTCGGATGCCTTGTCATACTTCATGCCGTGCGCGTGCACGCTCAGGTGCAGACGGGTGTTGTTGCGGAAGACCACGATGATCGTGTCGCCTACCTCGGCGCGGATCACGGGTCCGAGCAGACCGAGATATGCGTCCCGCGGCGCTCGCGCCTTGAGGTGACGGAAGCTCGCGTCTGTGTACTCGCGGTAGATCGCTTTGCGATAGGTCCAACCCAGCTGCAACGGCTTGCGGGGTGGGAGCGCCTCGCCCGCGACGAGATCCCGGCCGCTCGGCGCGAAGTTCCAAAGCACCTCATCGGCTGCGATGTAGTACGTGCGGACGGCCGCCTGGGCGGCTGTCGCACTCACCACCAATAGGGCGGTAGCAATCGCCGCCATTCCTAGTGCTGTTGACAGGCTCCAGCGTCTCACAAGCCGGTGTCTCCTATGCGGAAAAGCGATCTGCAACAAGCATAGCACCCAGCCGTGCTCTCCCCGTGCGCAGCCGCGGGCGGGTGGCCTCACACCGACCTCTTTGGTGACGAAGCGCTGTCCATTTGAAGCCGGATGAAGTCCGCGACCTCACCCGCACTGCCGACGAAAAGCCGTCGCCCTGAAGAGACGTGCTGTACGGAACCACGGAGTTGCGTCGTTTCAGTGCCCGGCTCGAGCCACATGCGCACCAGGAACACGTGCTCGTTGCGCCCGTCGTCGCTGCTCAAACAGATTCTCCGGTCGGCTGTTACTGTTTCTTGCGCCGTCGAACCTGAGTATAGCGTGGGGCCGCGCCGTGGGCGTACGCGGGCCACTTTCCCCGTTCAGCTGCCGCGCCGATTTCGCGGTTCACGGGCAAGGCGAAGAAGGCGGCGCGCGTTCGGGCATCCGCTACTCTGTTGGCGAAATTCCGCATGGTCGTCACCGCGTTCTGAAGGTGGAGCTTCGCCTGTGCCTTATCTCCCGTGGCCTGGGCGACGATCGCCGCCGCCCAATAGCAATAGTGCGGCCAGAAGGCGCCATCCGCGCTCTCGCCGGCGATTTTCAGCAGCGTGTCCGCGGTCGCCCGAGCCTTGTCGAGGTCGCCCGTTTGGACGTAGCCTACCGCAAGGTCGCAATAGTCGTCCAGAAGGTCCGTGGGTTCGAGCAATGCTTGGCGCAGCGCGAGTCCCTGTTCGAGGTGACGCACGCCCGCTTTCACTTGGCCGTTCATCCGCTCGGCGTTGCCGAGATTTGCAAGCGCCGCCCCCTCGAAAAGCGGAAACTTGACCTCCCGCGCGATTTGGAGCGCCTCAGTCGCAAGTCGCATTGCTCCGTCGGGATCGCCCTGCAATAGACGATTGAGGCTCATGTTGACTTTGGTCACGGCAAGAGGGCGGCGATCACCCGTCCGTTCCGTGATTTCCAGGACGCGAGTGCCCAGCTGATCCGCCTCTAGGAGCAGCCCTAGCCGCATCGCGAGTACAAAATGGTTGGCCACCACGTGTGAGGTACCGCGCAGGTTGCCGATGGACTGCATGGCCTCAGCCGCCTGTGCAAATAACGCGCGGGCCGCTTCGAAGTCTGATTGAAACGTCGCAATGATCGCGAGCCGTTGCAATGCATGTGCTTCTTCTTCCCGGTCGCCGATCGAGCGGCTCAGCGCAAGGTCCTCATGCGCAAGCTCGGCTGCATCGCCGATGCGATGCTGCTGGAGCGCCGCGATCGTGGCAGTCGAGATGGCTCGCAACATCAAGGTCTTGTCCGGCTGCTCGGCCACCCGCCTGCGAAGCGTGGCAAGCAGTTGCCGTGATTGCTCGCCATGACCCGCGGCGGTCGCGATTTCGACAAGCATGGCGAGCGTCTCGACCTGGCCGTCGTTGTCGCCGAGATCCTGGTACAACGCGAGCGCCGCTTTGGCCGGCTTTTCGGCCTGCGCATGACTCGTCAGCCACACCAGATGTTCGGCTCTCGCGAACAGCGCTTTCGCACGCCGATGCGGATCGCCGCTGGCCGCCGCCCGGCGTTCGAGCTCTTCGACCGCGCTCGTCTGCTTTTCGCGATCGCCCAGGCTCCGTTGCAGCTGCAGCGAGCGCAGCAGCGTCAGCCAAGAAAGTTCGTCATCACCAGTTCGCTCGCTTAGCGCGCGAAGCGCTTCGATATCTGCGGCTTGCGCTGCGCGCTCCCCAAGCTTTCCAAGGGCCTGCTCCCGCAGCAGCAACGCCCGCGAACGCGTCTGGTCGTCGTTGGCCAAAGCAAGGGCTTTCGTCGCGTGGGCGATCGCCTCGTTGCTTGCGAACAACGTAGCAGCGTGGGCCGCCGCAGCAAGATAATGCGTAGAGGCCCGCGCGCCCTCTCCGCCACGCTCCCAATGAAGCGCGCGGTCCGCCGCAGCGAATCCTCCTCCGTCTGAGGGTTGCGCCTCGAGCAACTGCGCGATGCGGCGATGCCGCCGCGTCCGCAAAGGTTGATCCACCATCGCATAGATGGCCTCTTGGATGAGATGGTGGGTGAAGGCGTAATCGTACCGCCGCCGTACGCCTGCCTCGCGCACGAGATGTCGGTCCATCAACTCGTTGACGCCATCGAGAATCACCGTCTCGCTTGCGCCTGCGACCTCGCGGATGAGGTCGACGTCAAAGCCGTGGCCGACGATCGCGGCCACCTGCGCGATCTCGCGACCTTCCTCGCTCAGCGACGCGAGGCGCGCGGCGATGGTCGCGTGCAGGACGTCGCCGCCCCTCCGAGGTGCCGCACTGCGCGCCGCCCCTCCCTCGAATTCCCGCGCGACGTCGCGCAGCGCCTCGGTGAGAAAAAGCGGATTGCCTTCGCTGCGTTCAAACCCCAGTCGCGCAACTTCCGGGCCTTTGCCGGCCGGGATCGGCATCCGTTCAACGATGTCAAGGACGTCTGCCTGCGACAGCCGCTTGAGCGTGAGCGTATTCGCCAATTGTTCGCCGCGAAGTTCTTGCAGCACCGCGCGCAGGGGATGCGTTCGGCCTGTTTCCTCTTCTCGATAGGTGCCTACCAAGAGCACCGCGCTCTTGGCGAGCCGGCGGGCGAGAAAAGCGATCGCCGCAAGCGTGGCGGCTCCAGCCCAGTGGAGATCCTCGAAGATCATCAAGAGTGGCCGTGGCAAAGCCATGGCGGAAATAGCCGACGCTGCCGCGTCGAGCAAGCGCGCTTGCTGCCGGCTCGGCTCAACGGAGGGTATTTCCGGCAGGTCGGCTCTTCGAACGGCGAGATCGGGGATGAGCTGAGCGATGATCGCCAGCCGCAGCGGCTCAAGGTTGAGCGTAGCAACATATGGCAGGCTGTACCGCAACGCTTCAACGATGCACTCGTACGGGAAGCGCTCCGGGCAGGTGGTCACGCCGACGCAGACCCGTCCCCCTTCGGATTCAACCGACCGGGCGAGCTCGGCCACCAGGCGCGACTTGCCGATACCGGCTTCGCCCGCGACGAACATGAGGCTGCCGTTGCCCCGAGCCGACCGCATCCACAGCGCGCGCAGTTGTTCCAGTTCGCTGTGGCGGCCGGAGAAGGGCAGCCCCTCTTCCGCCTCCCGAGCTGCGGAGCCCTCAGGCATCGCACCCGAGCCGCTCGCGCCGAGCGACGCTGGGAGCGGCGCATTGCGCACGATCGCGTCGCGAACGACGAGCGTCTCCGGCATCGGCTCGACACCAAGTTCGGCTTTCAATCGCTTCGCAAAGGCCTCGAATGTGGCGATCGCGCCGGCGGCGTCGCCGGACTCGTACTGGCAAGCCATGGTCAAGCGTACGATATCTTCGCGCCACGGATCCGCCGCCAGCAAGCGCGCGGCGTACTCCAAAGCGCGCGCGAACTTACGGTCTTCACGATAGCGAGCGATGAGGGTGCTCAGGTCGGTGAAATAGAGCGCGCGCAAGCGCTCGCGATAGGAGACGACCCAATCGTCGTAACTGTCCGCCAAGAGATCGCCCGCATAGACGTCGACCGCCTCCGCGCAGGTACTCGGGTCGGCGCTGAGCCGCTCGAAGTCTGCGACGTCGAGCCGCATGGCCTCATCGACGTGCCAGCGCAGCATGTCGCCGTCGGCGCGTATCCATGGTTCGCCGGAAGGCGTCGGCGGGAGGGTCTTGTTCAGGAGATACACGTAGCGGCGGAGTTCGGCGAGCGCGACCTCTTCGGTTTCATCCGCCCACAAGGTGAACGCGAGCGTGTTCCGCGAGATCTGTTGCTCGCGATGCAGGAGCAAGTATGCAGCCAACGGTATGGTCGCAGCGCGTTTGGGCAGCTTGATGGTCGCGCCCGCCGACGCCATCTGCGGATGACCGAGCAGGCGGATGTCGAGAATCGCCTCATCCATCGGGCTGTCCACCGACCCTCAGATCTGCGCGGGCCGGCGGGACCATACCTGGAAGTTGCGCGGCCCCGAGATAAGAGACCCCGGATCCTCAGTAAAGGCGGCCAGACTGGCGATAGCGATATCGACCTCGTTCTTGGAGGCAAGCTTCGCGGCGACGATGGAGTCAGCCGTGGCCTCAAGAGTCGACAAAATGATCGCTTTGTTCTTACCGCGGACGTCTGCGCGCTGCACGATTCGAACATCCGGGGTTGGCATCCCGATATCGAGAAAGTGGTGGTACAGTTTGCGCCCGAGCGTATGGTCGCCGCCGTATGATGCAAGCACACGCGGGTACATGCGGGCAAAGAAATCGTAGCCATCGTTGTGCGGGTAGCACGTAAGGCCGTCGAAGTCGGAATCCTCGATGACGATCGCGCCGCCCGGTTTCACCGCTGCCCACATCCGCTGCAACAGAGAAACCGGCCGGCTCAAGTGCTGCAGGAGAAAGCGGGAATAGACGACGTCATAACATTCAGGCTCGTTCCATTCGTTCACGTCTCCCGCCCGCAGCTCCACATTTGCAAGGCCCCGTTCCCGCGCGACACCGCAACCCAAACCGAGCTTCACCTCGTCCATGTCGATCCCCACGACGCGACCGCTTGGGCCGACGAGCGTGGCCAGCTCAAAGGTGACCTCACCGCCGCCGCATCCGAGATCGACGCACTGCATGCCCGCGCGGATACCGACGCGAACGAAAAGAGCGGCGGTATCCGGCCAGCAGCCTCGAGCGAGCAGCCGTAACCGTTCGTATCCCGCTTGACCACCGCGAATGACGTATCGTGCCACTGTTGCCGTGAAGAAAGCGGAACGTTCCGCCGTCTTCCTTCATATGACCCGTTCTTGGGCGCAAGTATTTGTTCCGCTGAGCGGAGCCCTGCCCGTCCCATTGTTTGAGCTTGCTCGCCCCCGGGAAAAGCTCTCCAAGTTCCAACGTGAGTGTCGTCTGACGATCTTGGAGGTGGAAAGATCAAGATGTTTACGACGCAGAAAAGCCGGTGGGGGCTGCTCGCTGCTTCTCTTGTTTTGACCGTCCTTTGTTCCTTCGCGCAGCCGGTCGGCGCGCAGAATATCACCATTTTGGTCAATGGCCAGCAAGTGCAATTCGACCAGCCGCCCATCGAGCGCTCGGGGAGAGTCTTCGTTCCCCTGCGCGGCGTGTTCGAGAAGCTCGGGGCGAGCGTGGTCTACGATAACGGCGTGATCAACGCGACCCGCGGCAGCACGACCGTGCAGCTGCATATCGGTTCCACGAACGCGATGGTCAATGGCAGCTCTCAACAACTCGACGTGGCGCCATTCGAGATCGGCGCACGGACGTTCGTCCCGCTTCGTTTCGTCTCGCAAGCGTTGGGCGCGAGCGTGGACTATAACGACAACACGCAGACGGTGAGCATCACCTCATCGGGAGGATCGTCGAACACAAACGTATCGCTCGTCAACTTGAGTCCGTCGGCCGGATCGGCCGTCGCCGCCAACAGGCCCGGCGTCTCGGGTTCGTTCAGCTCGTCGGTCGACCCGAATTCGGTGCACATCACCCTTGACGGACGCGACGTTTCTTCGACGACCGCGATCTCCAGCACGGCGTTCATGTTCACGCCGCCCTATGCGCTGATTCCAGGTTCCCATTCGGTACGGGTCACAGGACAGGCCCAAAACGGAACGAGCTTCGATCAGAGCTGGTCTTTCACGAGCGGCGCCAACACGCAGAGCAATTACATCACGAACCTGCAGCCGGCGAATGGCACGACGGTGAGCAGCAGCTTCACGGTGTCGGGCACGACCATGCCCAACTCGACCGTGCGCATCGTCGTCACGCCGCAGGCAATCGTCGGGGGCGTGATCAGGATTTCGCAGGGCTCGTTTGTGGCAACGCTGCAAGCCGACAGCAGCGGCAACTTCCAGCAACCGGTCACCGTGTCGACGGTCACAGGTGGAACCGTCAGCGTGCGCGTGACATCGGTCGCGCCCAGCACGAGCGCGAGCAGGACGGTCGACCTGACCCTTCACAGCTGATCATGCGAAAAAGGCCGGGCGTTAAGCCCGGCCTTTCCCATTTCCCACGCAGCGGGGCTAGCGTCGTGGAGGGGGCCCAAGCACGCGCGTATCATGCGCGCTGATGATCTTCGAGATCTCTTTTGGCCAGTCCGGGGCCGAGGGCTGCAGCCGTTTTGCAAGGGCATCGATGAGCGGGAAGACCTCTTCAAAACCTGAGGGGTTCCCCGATCCAACGAAGCGCACCGGCCGATCCGTGGAGTTACCCTGCGCGTGAGGAACTCCGTGCACCACTTCGGCCACGCCGCCTGCCTCGAGGTCGAACCAGGAGCCGTCAACGAATATCGAGAGCGTGCCCTCGATGACAAAGAACCGCTCGTCGGTAACCTGATGGACGTGCAAGGCCGTCATGAACCCCGGGTCCTCCCGGAAATCTCCGACCCACCACCTTCCGCGCGAACGCTCGCCGTCGACCAGGATACGCGCTTCGCCGAGTCCCTGGTTGTAGACGCGTGCGTCCTCGGGATGAACGATCATCTCTCACCTCTCACGGGTGTGTGCGTTCCAAGCAAAAGTCGCTTGGGCCTCCAATGGGATCTCGATTGAGACAGGTCCTCCGCACGAAGCGGCTCGTGCTTCGCGAGACGGACGGGTCGGACTTTGAAGAGATGTTCGGCATGCTCAGCGATCCTGCAGTGATGGCGCACTATCCGCGCACCCGGACGGCAGACGAGACGCGTCAGTGGATCGCCTGGGTTCAAGCGCGGTATGAGGAGTTTGGTTACTGTTTTTGGACCGTGACGCTCGCGAGCAGCCGGGAGTTTCTCGGCCAGTGCGGGCTTTTGGTCCAAGACGTGGACCAGCAACGAGAGCTCGAAGTCGCCTATCTGTTCAAGCGGGCTGCCTGGCACCACGGCTATGCGACCGAAGCTGCCCGTGCCTGTCGCGATTACGCCTTCGAGGTGGTCCAAGCTCCGTACGTCATCTCCCTGATCCGTCCGGCGAATCTTCCTTCACGAGCGGTTGCCGAGCGCAACGGCATGACCGTTTGGAAAACCACGAAGTTCCGCGATCTTGAGGCGCTCGTGTATCGGGTCGACCGCGCTTCGATTGGGCGAGAAAAGACGGCGCCCACCACGCGAGAGTGAGCGCCGTCGAGGGCAGGCTCCCTTCGCAGTCGAGCGGATTCCTCGCCTCGAGCATCACGTGCGGGCGATTGTTATGCCCGTCACGACCAACCAGCCCATAGGTTTCATCCCTTGCTCACACGGGAGAATTGACTTCTTCGCGTTTTTCAGGCACTCTATGACAGGGAGCGTTTTGCTCCCGCCTACGAAAGGAGACCAATACATCCGTGATGAGATCAAAACTGGTCCGCCTGTCGGCGGTTATCGTGGTCGCAGCGATGCTTGCCTTCTCGGGCTTCTTTGCCGGCCGTGCATATGCATATCAGACCCATATGTGGTCGGCGATGGATCATCTCAAGGCCGCGTTGAATCAGCTCCAGATCGCGACGCCCGATAAAGCCGGCCATCGAGTCAACGCCATCAATCTCGTCAATCAGGCCATCAGCCAGGTCAATCTCGGAATCCAAGCCGGCGCACGCTAGGCCGGAGAACCCTCGTCATCATCCCGCGCGATTGCGCGGGATTTTTTTGCGCTACTGGCAGTTCGAGGCGTGGCCTTTCGGCGCGATGATGCCCTGCACGCCGATGTAGAAGTAGTACGCCGGGCTTGGTTGCAGCTGCCGGCCGATCCAAAACATCAGCGCGTGCGACGGAGAGACCTGGTCGATGTACCCCACGCCAAGTCGTGGCGGGCTCGGAACGATCGGGTGATGTTGGCTCTCGTGGTAGTACTCCACGCCGATGCTCGAACCGTGCGCAGCGTTGTGCAGCACGGTGATGCCCGTGAATTCGTCGCCGTGCGACACGCCGCCGCCGCCGAAAACGGTCCACGCTCCGACCGTCTTCTGCGCCCAAAATGGTAAGAACGTCTCCGTCTCGCCGTTGGCTTTGATGGTCAATGCCGGCAAGAAGCCGACTTGCGGCGTGGACTTGGTCTCGGGGAGGAACCGAACCGCGCTTGCAATCTCGACGTCTCCCCCCTGGCCGCCAAGCGAGAGCTCCACGTTTTTGGTCGGGCCGTAATCCACTTCCCAAATCGGCCCGGTCGCGGCCGGCTCGCCCTGGCGGCCTTGCGCCAGGTCGACCTCGACATGGTGACAATCCACCGGTTCCGGATCGTCGGTCTCGAAAGGCGGACCCGCCCATGCCGGATGGGCAATAGCGATACAGCCGGCCAACGCGACCGTCGCGATCGCGCGCCGCATGGTCGTGCGCTGCATGCAGCTACTGCGAGAGCTTCAGCGCCTGCACGAAGTCCCCGTCGGTTGCAGCCCAGACGATCCAGATGTAACCGGTGTTGCGGTCGAACGCGACCGTGTGAACGCCATCCGCCACATCGAGATCGGCGACAGGCGCGAGCTTACCACTTGCAGCGAGCGAGAGAACGGCCACCTTCTTCCCACCCGCGCAGGCGACCAAATGCGTCTTGGTGTCGAGATCGCACTGGTCGACCACCGGTATCGGCGCGCTCGCGAGCAGCTTACCCTCGCGCGTGTACGACCCCAGCACGCCGTTCTTGCCGCCGATGAGAAGGATCTTGAAGGCCGGGTCGTATTGCAGTGGATGGTTTTTCTGCAGCTGCGGCGTGGCAAACGTGCGCACGACCTTGAGCTGGGTGGGATCGATGACCGCGACCTCCGCCAAGTTATCGATGTTCTGGTAGACGAGGTGCGTCTGCGGGTCGATCGCGAGGTATTCCGGCTTGTGTCCGGGCAGCGCCACGACCCCTACTTGTTTCATCGTGGTCGTATCGACGACGAACATACGCGTGCCGTCGTCCTCGTCCGCGTAGACCCGGTGCAGCTCGGGATCGAACGCGATCGCATCCACTTTGGCCCCGACATCGGCGGAACCGAGCACCGTTCCCGCGACGGGATCCACCTCCGAGACCGCTCCATCGCTGTCGCCGGTGAACACGTGTCCGGTCGCCGGATCGACGGCAACCCCGTGCAACGGACCGATATCGACCTGCTTCAGCACCGCTCCCGAGTCGGCGTTGACGATCAAGAGCGTGCTGGAGGCCGTGTGCGCGGCGTAGACGCGCCGGCGCTCTGAGTCGGTGGCGACATAGTCGAAGCCGCTGAATATCTGCACGTGCGCAGGCGGGGTGACAGGGACGAGATGCATGAGAAGCTTCCTCCAAAGGTGGTCGTCTTCGTCTCAAAAGCGTACCATACGAACATTACACCGAGATGAATGCTTGTGCTTCGAGCGTACCGTTTCAGATGGCAATTTATCGGTTCCTCTTGGGGCCGCGTACGCGCGCCATTCGATCAGCGTTTGGCAAACCAGGGAGCCGCGGGCTCCACGTTTGTGAAGCGACGTGGAACGCCCTTGCCTTCTGGCGTCCGCTTGGCGCACAACTTCGTCATAGGACGTCCTGGGTGGCGCAGGTGGGGAGGATATTTTGTCGCGATCACGCTCACCTGAACTCTGCGTCACAATAACTACCGTAGTGGAAGGAGGATCGACACTTCGGCCCCTCCCTCGGCGGAATTACCAAGCAGTACATGGCCTCTATTGGAACGCGCGATTGAATCGGCGACTGCTAATCCTACACCGGTTCCGGCGCCCGCGCGCGCGGAGTCGTCGCGCCAAAACCACTCGACGCCATGTAGCAGAGCCTCAGCGGAGAACCCCGGACCTCCGTCCCGTACATGTAGTTCGGCGTTATTGCGCTGCCGTGCAATCCATAGGTTAATTCGGCCGCCCGGGGGCGTGTACTTGATAGCATTGTGCAGTACCGCTGTCACTGCGCTTTCAAGGGCCTCCCTATCCGCAACCACCGTGCATTGGGCGGCGGGTCGCATGGCGATGGCGACGTCCTTTGTTGTGGCGGTGGGTTCCAACCGCCCGCACACGCGGGTTGCAAGCTGCCCTAAGTCGATCACCGTGGGCTCGCGACGCGCTTCCTGTGAGCGGGCCGCCTCTAACAGTGCGCTCACCAAAGCCTCCATTCGATCGGCTTCGCTCGCTATCGTGGCGATTGCCGCTTGATAGGCTGATATTGCGCGTGGTTTTCGCAGCGCCAAATCCGCCTCGGCGCGAATGACTGATAGTGGTGCACGGAGTTCATGGGAAGCGTCCGCCGCAAACCGATGTTGACGTGCGAAGGCATCTTCCAGGGCGCGGCGCGTGACAGCGGAGCCAGCGATTGATGCAAAAGCCGCAAGAAGCGCGGCCGCGAGCGCAAACGCCGCTGCTACTCTGCGATCTGACTCTTGGATCCATGTCGTCGTGGTCCAAGCCACGACCGATCCGACTCGCTTGTGATCGAGATTGATGGGCAGGACGAGCGCGCGCACGACGTCATTCGTTTGCGCGACGTTCAAATACCCCAGTTGTGGTAGGGCTACGACCAGGCGATCTGATGGCTTCACGGACGTGGAGAATATGACATTCGAGGCGCCGCGGACCACCGCCACCTCGGTTTGCGATCCGACGAGCGCGAGTATCTGTTCGCGGTCATGCTCGTCGAGTGACACGCTCCCGTCGCTGACGTCGACGAAGTTGAATGCTGCCTGAGCAGTGGTCGATAAGCGGGCATCAAGCGACGCGCGAAGTTCTCGGTCGATGATAAAAACAGCGCCTGCTCCAAACACAGCGAGCACGACAACGAGTGCGACGGCATACCACGCGGTGAGGCGGCCGCGCAGGGTCGACAATCGAAAGATATTCACACGCCGGCCAGTCGGTAGCCGAGACCACGTACGGTGTGCAGGAGCTGTTGCTCGCCGTTGCAGGCGATTTTTCCTCGCAGGCGGCTTACATATACGTCCACGACATTGGACACCACTTCGCTTTCGCGGTCGAACATCGCATCTTCCACCATCCGTCGAGTGACGACCCGATTCGCATTGCGCATGAAATACTCAAGAAAGGCCAATTCGCGCCTCGTCAACGAGAGCTCGCGCGAGGCACGCCGCGCGCGTTTGGTGGCGCAGTCATACACGAGGTCAGCAACACGCAGCTCATTTTTCCCAAGGTCGAGCCCCTTGCGTCGAGTGATTGCGCGCAGCCGCGCCTCGAGTTCTGCAAAAACGAAGGGCTTTTTTAGATAATCATCCGCACCGGCGTCAAGTCCGTCTACGACGTCGTTGACTGTATCCTTCGAAGTCAAAACAAGCACTGGCATTTGCTCGCCAGCGGCGCGGAGCGAGCGGATGACCGTCAAACCGTCGCGCACGGGGAGATTAACGTCCATGATCACAGCGTCATATGACCCACCTGAAGCGCATAGCTCGCCCTCTTCACCTGTGTGGGCCAGGTCGACCACGTGACCCTGTTCTGTCAGGCCTCGTTGCAAGACGTCGCAGAGACGGACATCATCTTCAACGACGAGTATTCGCACGCGCGGATGCTTGCGCGCGACGCGGTGTGCACCCTCTCGAGAAGCTTCGTGTCGCGTTCTTCTAAGCACCCGGCTGTTCCAGCAGCGTGATCGGTTGATTCGCAGCGATGGAAACGTCTTACAAAGCGGAGCGACCCGGTCGCGGGGCGAGGTTGCGCTGGTCGCGTTCACATACGGTATTGCACGTCGAACATATACTGACGCTTCGGCAGCCCGTACAACTCGGTGCCCTGCGAGAGTGCGCTCGTGTCGGTACCGAACTGGTTCTCCGGCTGGAACGTCCCCAGGCCGAGAAGCCCGTACGGGCTCGCAGCCGCGCTGTTGAACAGATTGTTCACACCCAGCGTCAAGGTGGCGGCGCCCGCGACTTTCGATAGCGAGGCATTCGTCCACCAGAAGGGAGGATGATTGAACGAGTTGTTCTGATCCATGTAATTGTTGTCGAAGCGGATATCGAAGCCGGCGGCATATTCGAGCCCCACGGTGTACTTGTGCAGCGGGATACCCCCCATCTGGGAGTTGTTGATATCCGTGGTGTTCTGTTGCAAGACGGCGTTCGGGATGCCGGTGAAGAACGCGGACTGCGTGTCGTAGATATAGTCGACGAAGAAATCTCGCGTGACGTGCTCTCTACCGGAGAGCTCGATGCCGCGATAGGTGGCGGAGGCAGCATTGTACGTCGTGTCGGCGGCGAGATTCGCTTCCGTGGGGTTAGGGATGTTCGGGCACAGCGCCTTGATCTTGTTGAGATATAATTGGATGATCGCCGGAGAGATCGAATTGCCTACCGCGGTGAATGGCAGCGTGGCGTCGAAAAGCGCGTTTTGCTCCCGCGAATCGTAGATGTTCAGCTGCAGGGAATTGTCACCGTTGAATCGGTGACCGTACGCGAACTCGTAATCTGTCGCAGACTCTGCGGTCAAGTTTTGATCAGCCACGGCCCCGATGTCCGACTGCAAGTTCCCCGAACAGTTAGGAAAGAAACTGCCGAGGTTACCGTTGACAAGGGGCGTTGCAAAGACCAAGGCCGGCTGAGGCACGCTTGCAGAATGCCCGCCGGTCACGCGCAACACGTCTGAGCCAGTGGGTCGGAACATGACCGAGACGCGCGGGTCGAAAGAGGTCTCGGGCGTGACGTTTGCGTGCTTGATCCACAGGTTGACGAAGAACGAGAGTCGGCTGTTCGGGTAGATCTGGTCGTTGACGAAATAGCCCGTATACCAGACATCAAATGGTTGCAGGAAGCGGATCTGATTCGGGTTTTCGTTAGCGAACGGGTCAGGAGCCTGGTTTGCGGTCTGCGCCTGGTGTGCGAGCGAATAACCGAAGCCGAAATCGTTCTTCGAGCCCGCGATCTCGTCGGTGACGAGCAGCCCATGGGTGACGAAATAATTCGTTCTCATGAAGCCTGGCGTGCCGGGCGGCGCCACAGACCGGTTGAAGTCCGTGACATAGTTGTCCACGTAGCCGTCCACGACGATCGTATTGCTGTGGAGCGTTTTGGTCACGCGCGCGTCGTAGTCTTGGTTGCGTATGCCCTGCCACGGTCCGGGGCCCCCGCCGGCCGGACCCGAACTCTGCTGCGCGAACTGCTGCGCGGAGAGGCACTTCCCGCCGGGCGGCGCATCCACATTCACAGCGATCGAATTCGTACAGGTCAAGGTGCTACCGCCAGGCAGGGTCACCGAGGTCTGATGCGGGGGTGCGGCAAGCGCCTCCTGGGCGTCGAAGAGCTGCAGTTCCGGCGTAAGGAAATCTTGGTCTCCGTTGCCGGTCTTGTCAGCCCAGTCGTTGGCGGAAAAAATGGTCAATTGTAGCTTAGTTCCTGGTTCGAAGCTATAGACCACCTTTTCGAGGTCGTTGCGCAAGTTGTAGTTCGCGGACACGTTGTAGGTGGTGAAGGGATTATCGAGGTTGGCCGAAGTCAGCGTGGTGCCGAGCAGGCCCGTTTGCGCGACGACTTGGGGAGCGAAGTTGCCGTACGTCCCCTGGACGGCATGAGCAAAGGCATAGCCTAACTTGCCCTCAGTCCCGGTCGCTTGGAGTCCGGTGAGCAATTTGCCCTCGTTGCCGATTCCTTGCTCGATCATCGCGTTGTGTCCGATGGTCGGATCGATCGTTTGGTAGTCGATGGTGCCTGCGATTGTGTCGACACCATAAAGTCCGCTCGCGCCAGATCCGTAGGTCACTTGGATGCTGCGATAGCCGAAGAAAGGTGAGACTTGCGAGTCGTAGGTGTGGAAAGCATTGACGGCCGACCCCAGCGGACCCACTTGATGACCGTCCAGAAGGGTGGCACTCTCGCTCGCATTGTAACCCCGGATGTTCAAGAAGATATCGTCGCCGACGGCGTTGCTTGTCGATGCAGTGACGCCGGGCAGAATGCCCACAACGTCGGCGCCGCGGGTGAAATTCTCCGCCTGGATGACCTGTTGTGGGATGGTTTGGCTGATGGTCGCACTCGTCTGCAGGGTTCTGCCGGCGCTCGTGACGAGCACCGTGCCGAGCTGTCGCACTCCGCTGTACGCTCGGGCGATCGCCGTGCGGATATCGCTTGCGTGCCCGGCCGCCACCAAGATTTGATTCAGCCGGCTGCGCTCGTAGCCGGAAGCCTCGATGACGAGCGCATACACACCGGGAGGTATGTCCCCAAAGGCAAACGATCCATCCTTGTCGGTGCGCGTTTCGGCAATCTTTTGTGAGCCTTGATCGAGTTCAACCTTTGCACCCACGATCGGCAGACCGCCCGTGGTATCGACGACGGTTCCGGTGACCGAACCAGCGGCGGGATTGGTCGCCGAGACATTCGCCGCAATGGCCGGTTGCGACGCCGCGAGCCACCATAAAAACCATAGGGACAGCGCCCAGCTCCAGAACGATGGAAGTTTGCCGGCTTTACACATGCGACGAACACCTCGCGAACGTGAAAATCACCGAAGGGGGACCAACGTCAACTGCATCATAACACCGAACAATTACGCCTACCTGTCGGCTGGTCCCGACAGTCGCTGTATGTGTCATGCTCCAGGAAGGCGCCCGTTCGAACCAACGAATTCTCCGTAACCCGGGGAGGCTCATGGGATGTACTGGCGCGGGAGCGGCAAGTATCCCCTTGGAGGCGCACCGGAGGCGGCTGGCACGGTCGCTGGTTGGATCCCGAGTGCCGCGCAAGTCATGCGTGCGGGGAACCTCCCGACCACCGCATCCGGAATTTCCGCCGCGCTCGCCGGAATTGGCTGAGTTTGTCCGAGCAAACGGCGCAGGTCAAACGCGCCGGTCAGATCGGTAAGGCGGGGGTTTGCATCCCGAGGCCCTTCGGGCATGTACGGCTGCTCGTCCGGGAGCGATGCCAGCGCCGGCAATCCAAACAGGGTGTCAATCAATTTCACGACCGATCCGGTGTCGCCACTGTCATGGACGATCGCCCCGGACTTCGCATACGGTGAGATGAGGATGAATGGCACGCGGGGACCGTCGCCGCAAGGCTTACCATCCGGGCATCGTTCGAAGTGCGGTGGTACTGCATGGTCGTAAAATCCACCGCTGTCGTCCCAGGTGATGATGATCGCTGAATCCTTCCAATAAGAACTGCGAGCGATCGCATTGACGAATGTGGCCACGAATGATTCGGCGATCTGGCGATCGGAGTCGTCGGTACCTGGATGATCGTCATCGCCCAGAAAGTGCTTCTGGATGAAGGGATCTGCATTTGCGGGTCTCCAGCCGAAGTGATTGTACGACCCGCCCTTGATGTACACCACCGATCGATCGGGCAGCGTTGCATCTCGCAGCGCTGGAAGAATTTCTCGAAGGCTATGCACGTTGCGCCAAAAGACGTCATTGTGGCGCATGTAGGCGAAGAACTGTACGACATTGCGATGGGATGAATAACCTTCGATCGCCAGACTATTGGCGTAGTTGTAGCCTTCCTGGTACCAACCCCAGCTGATGGGTGCGCGGCCACTTTGCCCCATGAGGCTCAAGTCTTCTTGAACCCCTCGAGTATCTTTGGTCGCGCGCGCGTCGCTTTGCCCGTTTAGTGTGAGCAGCACCGTTGCAAATCGCAGCGGTATCTCGAGCGGGGGCGTGGGCTTGGCTGGGTAGGGCCCGAATGCCGGGTCGATGCTGCTGAGCACGGGGACGCCCGGACCTTTGCCGCTCGGTTTCACGGCTTCGTCCTGGTCCCGAGCCCACTGTGTTTGCCCGGTCTGCGCTGCGATGATCTCGATGTTCCCTGGCGTCGAAGGCGCGGTCATCCCCTGGAAAAAGCGGTCGTACAACGTAAACGCGTGCGCGTACTTCCAGAGGAAAGGAATGGTATCGCAGTCATAGTGCGCCATGGTGAGCAGGCCTAGGGCCTGCGCATCCGAGGCCCCGTACCCGTCTTTTGCGCTGTCCTTCTCCTGTCTCGCGACGTACTGGTCGTTGCGCCCGCCGTCGATCTTGGCCAAGAGCGCTGCCCGCGAATGCCCCGGGCTGTCAATATCCGGGTCCGTGATCAGAAAGGGCGTAACCCACTGCTTACCGATCGGGTCATATTGGCGGAACCCGTGCAGGCGGGCTTGGGTCGACGCGAGGTTATCGGCGCCGGGATAGGTTCCGAAGTATTCGTCGAACGAATGGTTCTCTTGATAGATGACAAAGACGTGCTTGACGTGCTCGCGTAACGCCGATACCAGTGCGCTTTGCGCATTCGCCGGCTCAGCCTGCACCGCTCGATCATTCGTGACCTTGACCGCTGTGACTGCTAAGGCAATCGCGCCCAACAATGCGGCCCGGAAGACAAACCGTACGGTCATCGCATCCACCCTTCTACCGCTCGTCTGGATCGGCGGCAACCGCCTGACTTTGGCCCAGGACGCGTAGATACACGATGTGTTGCGCGAGGGACCGGCGTCCGTAGACGGACGCCCATTCCTCGTCGGGTATGCGAGCCGAACCGGGGCCGTCAAGCATGAAGGTGGTGCCCACGCGTTTGCCGGGGTTCTTCGTCATAGGGATATTGGAAGGTATTGCGTTGTACGCTGAGACTTGCGGTTGGCTTGCAAACGCGTCGAGCAGCGGCGTTGAGGCAGCGTCGTAGATGTTGAGAGGGTCCAACCCGAACAGCATCTCAACGGTGCGCAAAACGGAGTCCTGACTGTAAAAGGTGTGATCGACGAAGCGACGCCGCACGAGCGGTCCGACCATGAACGCGGGCATGCGATGCGAATCCACGTGATCGCCCGTCCCCTGCGGATCATCTTCTGTCACGAAGACGACGGTGTCGGCCCAATCAGATCGCTTGGAAAGACCGGCGATGATCTGCCCAAGCGCCGCGTCGTTGTTAGAGACGTAGGATCCCATGGTATAGAAGCCAGGATCGGTTCCCGAGGTATGGTCGGTTGGCAAGGTCAGGTACGAATATTGCGCGAGCCCGTGCGCATTGACATCTTGAAGAAACAGCTGGGCGCGCACGGTATCCAACACGTTAAAATCGATGTGAGCGCCCGGGTACGCGCGATCGGCGTGCGCCGCGAGCCCGGGCGCAATGTGCCCGTTCGGCAGCATGGTCATCTGCTCGCCGTAGATGCGAAACGACACTCCCTTGTGGGCTAGCTCGTCGATGAGTTCGCCCCGCGGCCCAAAAACCGCGCTGACGTTGACGCGTGGCTGATGCGGCAGCGCTGTCAGCGTATTGAACCAGTCGAAATCCATGGAAGCGATAGGAATAGCATCCTCCCCGTACCGATAGACCGGCCAAATGCTGCCAGGCACGCGTGGATCGCGCGGTGTCGCCAGATCGTCCGGTGAAAACACGTTGCGCTCGAGGTAGTCATTGGCCATGCCCTGCGTCGTCCATGAGTGGCCGAAGTCGCTTCGGTCGCCGTTGGCCATGAAGTTGTCGAAGAGCGTGTAGTTTTCGGCCAGGGCGTGGGCATTCGGCGTGTACTTGCGCCCGAAGAGCAAGAGCGTCGGGTCCGCGTCGGCGCCGATGGCCTGTTCATCCCCGAACTCTTCGTCGAACTGTTTGTTCTCCTTGACGATGAAGACGAAGTGCTTCACGGGTGGCAATGTTGCGGCTTCGGGCTGTGCTGGCGCGTTGAAACGATCGTTGTTTGAGACCGTGGCCGACCACGACGCAAAGTCGTGAGGTTCGACGACCAGGTGTTGGACAAGTCCGGTATAGGTACCATCATGTTCGGAGCCAGGATCGGGCTGCTGGCCGAGACCCTGCGCGCTTAGGATAAAGAGCTGCGGTTTGATGCGAGGATCGTCGTCGATAGTCGAACTTGCCACGAAGAGGACCGACATCGGATACCAGGCTGTTGGAATCCGCGCGACGACACCGCCGCTTTTCAGGTCGACGACCGCGACGTCGTTGAACCCGGACTCGGCCACGAAGAGCTCTTTCCGATCGTTGGAAAGCGCCATCCCTGAGGGAGTCTGCCCGGGCGGGGGTTTTAGGCTGAGGCCCAGCTCGAAGCGTCGGGTGACCTGCCAAGAGTGCGTGTCGATGAGGCACACGGTGTGGCCGTCCGCGTTTGCAACGTAAGCGCCACGCCCGTCAACCAGCAGCTCGGTGGGGTGGGGACCGGTGGCGATGAGTCTTGGGGTGCCGACGCCGTCGGGCCATGCGTCCACGTGATCTGAGTTGTACAGCGTTGCGATCACACCTCGGCCCGCGAATCCGACCGCAAACGGTTGACCGTCGGCGGGCAGACGCGAGAGCACACTCCCTGTGCGGCCGTCGATCACATCCACCTCTTGGTTTGCCGTCCTAGCCACGAGGATGCGGTGCGTCGCCGGGTCTTCTGCCACGCCGTTGAGCAAGCCGCCGACCTTGATATCCGCACGCGGAGCGAACGTGGAAACCCCATTGGCGTCGATGCTGTACGCGAACCGCGAGATAGCCCCGCTATATCCGCGGGCCACGTACAGACCATCTTTCGTCCAGGTCATCGCGCTTGCATAAGGGACGGAGATGCGATTGGACGTCATCGTGTGCTCGCCGATCGTGATGATGTCGATCGCGCCGCCGTCTTGCGAAAGGACCGCCAAAAGCGCGCCGTCGGGTGAGAGGGCCTCCGAGCTTGCGAAGTTTTCGACGGGAATGGTGAAGCCCACGGGCGTTACGGATCGCCCGTCGGGCAATGTCGCGGCGCTCGCCGCGGACACGAACAGGATCAGGGCCGCCGTGGCGAGCGCGAGAAGATTCATGTAGTCGATGCGTCCACCGCTCATGGCGTTGTGCTCCTTTTGGCTATCTTTCGAGTCTAGCGAGTAATGATTACAACAGCATGAACGGACCGCTCAGGACTGCTCATTTCACCCTCAGGCTGTAATTGAAGCTTATCGTCCGCAAAGGCAAGCCGAATCGCTCCGTGGCCTGCGCACCGAAGTATGGTTGATAGTCCGACGGCATGGCGAAGCTATTCAGCGGTTGTGGATATCCTTCTCCGATGAGACCGCGATAATCCGCATAGGTTTGCCACAGGTTCTCGACGCTTGTCGTGAAGACACCTCGGCCTATCGGCGCGCTGACGTCAAAATCCGAATACGTGTAGGCCGGTAAGTCGCTCGGATTGTTCTCCGCCACGTGATATGTTGTGAGTTGAGTTTCAATATTTCGCCAGAACGTGTAGTCGAGGGTGAAGGACCATTTGTGCAACGGCACTGCCGGAATTTGCGAGTTCGGGATCAGTAAGAGACTGCCACCAAAGTTGGGGTTGACGAGCTCGGGATCGCCGGATTTGAGGATGGTCGATTGCTCGGACCAGGTATAGTCGATAAAGAGCGGCCGCGTGACCCTGATCCTACCGGTCAAGTCGATCCCGCGCGCCGCCACGTGCGCGATGTTCACCGCTCCGTTCACGCCCAGAAGCGCTGCGGCTTGCGCCGAAGAGATGCCGCATGTATTTTTGATCGCGTTTATGTACGGAGTCGGATCGAAGGGGACTGTGATAACCGAGAGCGGCAGGTTGAGATTTTCGTAGATCTGATTGAAAATGTTTTCGTTATAGAGCGTCAACTGAACCGTCGTGTCGCCGGCAAAACGGTGTCCGAAGCTGAACTCTTGGTCAACCCCTTCCTCGGGCTTCAATAGCGACGATGGTACGCTGCCCACGGCATTGGACAACGCGCCGGAACACGAGACGCGCCCCAGGAACGTTCCCACCGCCGATGGCATGAAGACCGATTCCACGTCGGCTGGAAACGGCTCGGTCGACGTTTCACCACCGGCCAACCGAAAGACGTTGTTTGCCTGTGCGTAGACGAAGGCAATGCGAGGGTCCACAAACGAGGAGTTCGTGATCGTGGCATGTTTGAACCACACGTTGCCGTATGTGGTCAGGTGCGAGTTGACGGGGTGCCAAGCGTCACGCAAGAAATAAGCTGTCTGATGAACGGTCGGAGCAGGTTGTTCGGCGCCGTTTTGCTGGAAAAAGTAGGCCTCGTTCTCCCAAAAGTAGCCTAGCCCGAACTCGTTGTTCTTGCCGAGGATGTCATCTGATATCGTCGCGCCCGTGTTGCTTGCTTGTTCGTAACTCCACGAGGCGCTATCTGTGGGGACGGCGGTGAACGGAAGCTGCGCCGTGCGATCGACCGAGTCCCTATACGTATTCGTGAACGTGTTGACCGAGAACGTGTTGTTCCCGGCGATTTTTTCGTAGTGCAAGGCGTAATCGTTCGAGCGCAGGGCCTGCCAGGCCGTACCGGCGCCCTGCCACCCGTCGTTTACCGAAGCGTATTGTTGCGGCGTGACGCACACGGGCGGAACCCCCGGCGGAGGCACCGGAACATCCGGTTTCCCGTTGGGTCCGGTCCCAGGAGTGCTGCCGTTCGCGTTCGTGCCTGGTTGGAACGTCTTCTTATTGATGGCATAGCAAGGATCCGCACCACCGGAGGCCGCCGCCGCGGCCAAGAGATTCTGGCCGGCCGCGAGGGCGACTTCGTAGGGCAAATAGTCATTGTCGCCGTTACCGGTTTTGTCATCCCACCACGCACTGCTCAGCCACGTAGCGGTCAGATGTGAAGTATCGCTGAAATTCATTTGCCCTTTCAAGAGGGTGCTTTTCAACGTCAGCGAGGTGTCGTCAGGATACACCCCGAGGGCGCGAACGGTGGGGTCGGTAGCGTAGGGATCGAATGCGGCGGACGCTTGGTACATGTTATCGTGTTTGAAGAAACCCGTCTGGCCCTGAGAACCCACCGCTACAGCGTAGCCGAACTTGCCACCATTCGTCGATCCAGTAGTGGTGAACGCACTGCTGAGGTTGTTCCAAGTGCCGTAGCCTTGGGTGAAGGTTGCGGTTGGGTGCAGGGTCGGGCTAAGCGTTTGCATGTCGACAACCCCGCCGATCGCGTCCACGCCGTACAAGTCCGAACCGGAGCCGTAGATCACCCTCACGTCCTGAAGCCCGAACACGGGAGACAGTTGAAACTTATAGGCTCCGCTAAAGCCCGGTCCGATGGGATTGCCGTCGATCAACGTCGTGGTTTCCAGCTCGCCGATCCCTCGGATGTCGATCGTTTGCGAGTCACCAGGAGTTGCGCCATCGGAACCCCCGTTGACGATTCCGGGCAACTTCCGCAGAGCGTCCCCGGCCTTGTAGATCCCTTGGCTGGACAGTGATTGAGCCGATAACGACGCGGAGATGACAGCAGCCGTCTGCAGCGATGCCGAAGCGTGAATCGTCGTGCGCCCGAGAAGCTTGATGCCTGACGTCACGCCTTGCGAGCGCGCGAGGACAAGCGTCACGCTTTGCGTCTGGCCGTCCAGCAGCGGAAATCGATCTGAGGCCGTGGTCACGTAACCGGCTAGGCTGATCACTAGCTCATACGATCCCGGCAATAAGTTGTCGAGAGTAAAATTACCATGATTGTCGGTGAGCGTCTTCGCCATCGTCGGCCCATCCGCCACAACTGCGACCCCTAACAGAGGCAGGCCAGAACCGCCCTCGATGACTTGACCCGTGATCTTCGCCGTTGCGGCCGGTGCCGCGCCGGCGGCAGTCGAATTCCCAAGCATGCACAAAGCCATAACGCAAAAAAGCGTGCCCGCGAGAATAGCGCGACACGCTCGTCTCATTTTCATAACTACCTCCAGCCGGGACCGCTATCCGAAACGTAGTCCGGGCAAATTCTACATCACTTGATTTTCCACGAATATGTGAATTGGATGGTCCTAAAGGGCAAACCGAAGCGTTCCGTCGCGCCGGCACCAAAATACGGCTGGTAGTCTGATGCCTGTGCAAAACTATTCAGCGGGAGAGGATAGCCCTCGCCGATCTTGCCTTCGTAGAACGCCTGGTTACGCCAGAGGTTTTCCACCGTCATGCTGATGGTGCCGGGGCCCAAGGGGGATGAAAGCTCGAAGTCGGACCAGCCGTAGGCCGGTAGATTCTTCGGATTGTTCTCGGAGACGTGATAGGTGGACAACCGAGCCTCGATGTTCCGGCCGAACGTGTAATCGAACGCGTACGAATACTTGTGGAGAGGCACGTTGGGCAACTGTGCGTTCGGGATCAAGAACAACGAGCCGCCAAAGACCGGATTGATAAGCGATGGATCATCGGATCGCAAGATAGCGGATTCCTCACTCCAATCGTAGTCGATAAAAAACGGCCGCGAAACGCGAGCACGCCCGACGAGGTCGATGCCCCGCGCTTGGGTGTGCCCGATGTTGATCGAGCCGTTGACTCCGAGCAGAGCGATCGCATCCGCAAGCGTCCCTCCACACTTGGACTGCACTTGCAATGCGTAGGGTGTCGGGTCGAATGGCACGGTAAGGTCCGACAACGGCAAATTCAGCCCGTCGTAGATCTTGTCGAAGACGTTCTCGTTGTACAGTGAGAGTTGGACCGTGGAATCCCCGCTGAAGCGGTGACCGAAGCTCAACTCCTGATCGATTCCTTGTTCGGGTTTCAGCTCGGATGACGGCACGCTTCCCACCGCGTTGAATCCAGAACATCCGACGTGCGCTGAAAAAGTTCCGACGGGCGTCAGCATGAACGAAGACTCGATGTCGGCTGGGAAGGGTTGCGTGGACGTCTTGCCACCCGCCAAGCGAATCACGTTGTTTCCGAGCGTGTACACAAACGCCAAACGCGGGTCGACATACGACGTGTTGGTGAGCGTGGAATGTTTGAACCACACGTTCCCGTAGGTCGTTAGTGGAGAGTTGAGTGGATGCCAGGCGTCTCGCAGGAAGTAGGCCGTGTCGTGGAAGGTCGGCGCAAGCTGTTGCACGCCGCCCGTGGCGGTCGTGCCTTGCAGGAAGTAGTAGGAAGAGTTTTCCCAAAACGACCCAACGCCGAGATCGTTGTTTCGACCGGGGATGTCATACGTCGCCGTCACCCCTGTGTTGGTGGAATTTTCATTGTGCCAGGCTGCATTATCTGAAGGCACATTGATAAACGGCAATTGAGCCGTGCGGGACACATCCCGCCCATACGAGTCGGTAAACGAGCTGATGCTGAGCGTATTCTTACCGATCGTGCCGTCGTAGCGCAAGGCGTAAGAATTGGACTTGAAGACGGCCCACGCGGGGCCGGCACCTTGGTAGCCAGCGTTGAGGTTGGCGTATTGCTGGGGGGTGACGCAAACCGGGTGGTTGGGTCCATCAGGAACCCCGCCTGGACCGAACCCCGGGGTGCTCCCATTAGGATTCGTGCCGGGCATGAACGTCTTTGGATTGGCGTTGTAGCACGGGTCAGCGCCGCCGGAGCTGGCGGCCGAAGCGTGAAGGTTTTGGCCGGTGAACAACGCGACCTCATAAGGGAGGTAGTCGTTGTCGCCGTTGCCTGTCTTATCAAACCAGTCCGAACCGCTCAAGTACGTCGCAGTGAGTTCCGAGGTGTCGTTGAAATTCACCCGAGTCTTCAAGAGCACGCTCTTGTTCGTCATCGAGTTGTCGTCTTGGTACACGCCCAGTGCCCGCACTGCCGGGTCAACCGCGTATGGATCGAACGCCGCGGAGGGCTGGTAGAAGTAATCGTGGTGAAACGGCCCGTCGAGGCCTTCAGTGCCGAGGGCAAGGGCATATCCGAACTTGGCCCCCGGCGCCGTGCCTGTTGCCGTTAGCGATGTCGTGAAATGATCCCAGGTGCCGTAGCCTTGCGTGAGCGTCGCTGCCGTGCGAGCGGTTGGTTCCAACGTCTGCATGTCGACAACACCGCCGATCGCGTCGACCCCGTAGAGATCCGAGCCAGATCCATAGAGCACTTTCACCGCACGAAGGCCGAAGACGGGGGAAAGCGCGTAGTCGTATCCGCCTCCGAAGAGCGGGCCAACCGGATTACCGTCGATCAGTGTGGTCGTCTCGAGCTCCCCAATGCCCCGGATGTCAAACTCCACTTCATCCGCAGGTGCCGCGGTTTGGGCACCGACGTAGTTGACGGCGGGTAACTTCGCTATCGCTGTGAACGCTCGGGAGATGCCTCGCTTTGCCAGGTCCTGGGCGATGACGGTTGCTGAAATAACCGCTGCCGTTTGAAGGGTCGCAGAGGCCCGGATCGTCGTCTTGCCCAACGAACGGATGCCTGATGTGACCCCCTGCGTCGGCTGAATCGCCAGAGTGACTGCCTGGTTTTGATCGGCGATCAAGTCAAAGAAATTCGACTCGGTCGTCTGGTACCCGTTCAAACTCGCGACCAACTCGTAGCGCCCCGGCATAAGGTTGTCGAGCGTGAAATTCCCCTTGCTGTCAGTCAGCGCTTTCTCGGTGGTCGGACCGACCGTGGCCACCGTCACCCCCAGGAGTGGGAGTCCCGTGCCAGACTCGATGACCTGCCCGGTGATCTTGGCCGTGCTTGCCCCAAAAGCCGACTGTGTCATCGACGCGCCCAACGCTGCAAGCAGCGTCGCAAGTATACAAGCTCGTCGTGACAGCATTGCTGGGTTCATCTCATTCCTCCACTCTGGGCGATCAAATATGTTGGGTCACGGTGAAAATCACGGAGGCCGGCGCCAGGCCGAAGCGTTCGGAGCCTTGTTCCACCGCGTTTTGGTCGGTTCCAAACTGGTTCTCCGGCACATACACACCTAGTCCGATGCGGCCGTAGTTGTCCACTGCGGCATTGAAGAGGTTCGAAACTCCGAAGTTCAGGGTCGTGTTGCGGGCGACGTCTTGGCTCAGAGACAGGTCCACCTCGCCGTAGGCCGGCCGATTCAGCTCGTTGTTGCTGTCGAATTGAGTGTACTGCAAGAAAAGATCACCGCCGTGGGTCGTGCTGAAATCTGCAGACAAGCCGAATTTGTGTAGGGGGATGCCTTGGAGTTGCGCGCCGTTGATCAGAGTCGGATTTTCTTGCAAGAAGAAATCTGGCACGTCATTTACCACGGTCGACTGCGTGTCGTAGAAAGCATCGAACACGATATGCGGGTTCACTCTGAAGCGTTGGCTCAAGTCGAGCCCGCGGGAGCGGGAATCAGACAGGTTGGTGTTCGTGGTGACCACCAAATTCGCGATTGTTGGCGGCGGATTGGGCGGTCGAAATCCCGGACAGAGCGTCATGATCTTCTGGTACACGGCGGGGATGTAGGTGGGGCCGCCGAGCGATGATATTAGGCTTTGGTAGCCCGCAGCGGGAAGATTCGCTTCAAAAATCGTGTTGATTTCGTTGGTGTCGTAAAGGGTGAATTGGCTGATCGTATCCGCCGTCCAGCGGTGTGCGAATGCCGCCTCGATATCCGTTGACTTCTCAGGGAGTTCGCCGGGAGTCGGAATCGTTCCGATACCGAAGAGGTTGCAATTTCCGGGCGTGATGCCGCCAACGCTGGCCAGGTCCACGGCGATTGCAGCGGGGTCGGCCGAGGCCTTTCCGCCCGTTAGGCGGATCACGTTCGAAGAATCAGGCTTCCAGACGATCGACAGGCGCGGGTCGAACGACATTCCACCCAACAGCGAGTCCTTTAGCCAGGCATTGAGGAAATACTGGATTTGGGTCGAGGGCGTCCAAGCGTCGCGGATAAATTCGCTGGTGAGCCTCGAAAAAAGCGCGGCCTCGGGCGTCCCTTGACCGCTATTCCCGTTGGTGTATTGGCGCTGGGAATAAAACCCGAAACCGAAATCGTTGGTGTTGGTCGTTATGTCGTCGCTCACGAGGTATCCGACGGTGTGCCAGATGTTGAATCGGATGTCGGTTGGACCGTTGACGAACGATGCCGGCCGTACTTTGTTGCGCGAAGAGTTGTCCTCGAAGAAATCGACGACCACTTGATTCTTGCCTAATGCCGTCAGGAAGCGGGCGTGATAGTCTTGATTGGCGAGCGCTTGGTATGCTCCAGGGCCGCCGCCCGCCGGGCCGGTCGTGAGCTGAGCGTAATGTTGAAACGTCACGCATTGCGTGGCGCCCTTCGAGTTCGTGATGGTGATGCCGCTCGGAATCGTCGGAGTTGAGCAATTCGGTCCTTGCTGCGCTTGGAAGAGCGCGAATGGATAGGAGATATAGTCGTTGTCTCCGTTGCCGGTCTTGTCGTCCCAGGACGTCGCAGTGTATCCGGTCAGTGTCAGCGATGTGTTGGGGCTGAAATTGTACCTGACCTTACCAATCGTGTTGCGCAAGAGGTAATCTGCGCTAATGGGATAGGTGAGCGCCGTGGTCGTCGGCGGACTGAGGTCGCCGCCATTGATGCCTGCCTGATAGATGTTCTGGCTCGGAAAATCGCCATACGTGCCGGCGACGCCATAGTTAAAAGCATAGCCGAGCTTGCTGGCGCTCCCGGTTGCCTGTGCCTGGAATGTCTGCTTTCCGTAACTGCCGATTCCGTACGAAAGAAGTTGGTGGGCTTGTTGCGTAGGATTAATAGTCTGCAGGTCGACCGAGCCGCCCACGGCGTCGACCCCGTACAATCCGGTTGCGCCGGAGCCATAAACGACAACGGTGTTCTGGATCGAGCCCAGCGGGGAATCGGCCCAATTGAAACCACCGGTGCCTCCGCCGATGCTGGCAGGATATACGCCGAGGGGACCGATCGGGTGTCCATCGAGTAAAACCTGCGTCTCACTGGGTTTGAGGCCGCGGACATCAACCCCGAGGTCGTCCCCTAGGCTCGAGTCCTGCCCGATGAGATTGACGCTCGGAAGCTTCCCTAGAGCGTAGCCCGTGTTGATCTTGTTGGTGCGGATCATCACGTTGGGGTCCGCTTGTTGTTGGATCGTCGTCGTAGTCTGGAGCCCACCGCCTTTCGTGTTCACCACGACCCGCCCGAGCTGACGCACAGCGCTCGTCGTGCTCCGGCTCATGGTCAACGTGATGCTCTGCGTTGGACCCGAGACAGGGATTGGTTCGGAATTCACTACCCCGTATCCGATCGCACGCACGGTGAGGTAGTACACTCCCTCGGGTACAGGTTTGAAAGTAAACGCTCCGTCGCGGTCGGTCTTGGTAGTCGCAACCACTTGCGCCTGTTGCGTCAGCGTCACGTTGGCGCCCTCAATTGGCAAGCCACCATTGACATCGATGACGCTTCCGCTCACGATGGTCGTCGTAGCGCCGAGCGCGGCATTTTGTTGCAGCGTGAGCACGAGGATCATCGCCGCCACCGTTTGCAGCGCTGCTCCCAAGATCGATCGCATTGGATAAACCTCCTGCCAGCAGTGCTGGCGGCATGAGTCAAGCATGAGTAGTCGCTGCTCCCGTCATCAAACTGACGGCGTTATCCATTGTCGCGGAGCTCGGATCGAGGCTGCCCACGCGCTGTCCGTGCCGGAGCACGACGATGCGATGGGCGACCTCGAAGACGTGGGGAAGATTGTGACTGATGAAAACGACTGCGGTGCCTTTGCGGCTCACGGCGCGCACGAGCTGCAGCACGAGCGCCGTTTGCGCAACCCCAAGCGCCGCGGTCGGTTCATCCATGATGACGATGCCCGACCCCCAGAGCACCGTCCGCGCAACCGCGATCGATTGACGCTGGCCGCCCGACAGCGTGTCGACGCGCTGGTCGATCGATGTCACGCGGATGCCGAACTCGCGCAGATGCTCTTGGGCGCTCTGGCGCATGGCTGGCCGGTCCAACACGTCGAGGGTGCCGAGGAGTCCAGGTCGCAAGAGCTCTCGCCCGAGGAAGAGATTAGCCGCAACGTCGAGGTCGGGCGCCAGCGCCAAGTCCTGATACGTCGTCTCGATCCCAGCCTTGCGCGCGTCGGCAGGACTTTCGAAGTTCACCGAGGCCCCACGCAGCGCAAGCGTACCGGTGTCCGGCGTCTCTGCACCGGAGATGATCTTCGCTAGCGTGGACTTACCCGCACCGTTGTCGCCGATGAGCGCGACGATCTCGCCCGCATAGACTTCGAAATCTACCTCATGCAGCGCGCGAACGCTTCCATAGTGTTTGGACACAGCTCGTGCTTGGAGGAGCGGCTCCTGGCTGGTCGTGTCGGCGTGCTGCAGTATCATGCGGCCGCCAACCTCGGCTTGCGCCAACGGTCGAGATACACGAACAGGATGAGCAAGGCGCCCTCCAAGATGCGGGCCACCTGGGGATCGAAGTTGAGCAAGTTGAGCCCGTTGGCCATGATCTGCACGAGCACCACGCCGAGAAACGTGCCGACGATGGAACCGCGCGCTCCGAACAGGCTCGCCCCTCCGAGAACCGCGGCCGCGATGGCGTCGAGCTCGTAGCCCGTGCCGGCATTCGGGTCGCCCTGCGCTTGACGCGCTGTCAGCAAGACGCCCGCGAGCGCCGCAAGCAGACCAGAAATCGCGTACACGGTGAGGGTCGTCGCGCGGACGTTGATGCCCGCACGCCGCGCGCTCTCCATGTTGCTCCCGATTGCGAACATGTAGCGTCCTCGGCGCGTCAGGTGCAGCACGAAGGCGGCGACGAGGCACACGGCGAGAAAGACCAGGAAGATGTTGGGTAGTCCCAACGTGGAGTTGGCGGCGAAATTGGTCAGCGAGGGAGAGTCGTATGCGACCTGCTGTCCGTTGCCGAAGATCTGCGTCAGTCCGCGCAAGATGCCGAGCATACCCAAGGTGACGATGAACGGCGGGAGAGAGGCAGCACTGATAAGGCTGCCGTTGATCAGTCCCACCCCGATGCCGGCGCCACACACAAGGGCCAGCGCGACCGGCAGCATGAGACCGTGCGAAAGCCCAAGCGCGATGATGATCCCCGCCAGCCCGAGGAGCGATCCCACGGACAGGTCGATCCCGGCGGTGATGATGACGAACGTCTCGGCCACCGCGAGAATCCCGACGACGGCCATCTGGCGGGCGTTGTTCTCGACGTTTTGCATCGTCGCAAAACCGGACGCGGTGATCGAAAAGACGACCGCGAGCGCGACGATGATCGCGAGCAGGCCGAGTCGCATGACGAGGTCCCAGCGGACCGCGCCGAGCGGATTGCGGGTTTGTGCGAGCGCGAGTTGTGCGGTCATGCGGCTGGATGGATCCCAATGCGGGTCTGCGACGCAGGATCGAGCAAGCCGGCGATGGTTGCCTCGGCGAGGTTCGCCGGTGTCGCCGCGGTGACGCCTGTGTTGAGGAACCGAGGGGTGGCGACGCCTGCAGCCGCAAGGACTCCGTAGAGCACGCCCCCATAACCCATCTGAAATGGGTCTTGCAAGATGATGCCGTCGACGACGCCCGCCTTGAGGGCCCTGACGAGTTCGGGCGATGGATCGAAACCCACAAGCGAAACCTTGTGTGGGTCGATGTGATTCTCTCGGAAAGCCGTGACCGCTCCTTGGAGGGTGACGAGCGAGTCGGCGAAATAGCCCACCAGGTTGGGGAAGCGGGTCAACGTATCTGCCACGATGCCGATCGGCTTGACCGACTGATCGCCGGCCGCGTCCTTATGGGCGACGAGCTCAAGCCCCGGATAGCGCCGCAAGCCTTCAAGGAACCCTTGATCGCGCAGCGTGAGCGAACCGACGCCGCTTAGGAACGTGGAATACGCCACCTGCCCCGCGGCGGCACCCGTCTTGCGCTTGATCGCCTGCGCGAGCGTCGTCGCCGCGAGCACACCGCCCGCGTGATTGTCGGTCGCCAAAAAGCTGACGTACGATTGCGTATTCGCCGAGGAATCGATGAGGATGACCTTGACGCCCGCTTTTGAGACCTTGTCTATCGTCTCGTCGAGGGCAGTCGCATTGGTAGGCGCAAGCACCAAGAAGTCTGGCCGCTTCGCGAGCGCATCCTCGACGAGCGCGATCTGTCCTTGGATGTTCGCCTCTGAGCTCGCGCCGGTGAACTGGAGCGCATCCAGCCCCAGTTGCCGGGCCGCAAGCCGTCCACCGGCGAGAACCGTTTGCCAGTAGTCTGAATTCGGCGTCTTCACGATGAAGAGAAACCGAAGACCGGCGAGAGCACTCGCTTGCGACGGCTTGGCGCAGCCGGCAAGACTCGCAACGCCGGCGGAACCGGCGCTGACGCCGGCAAGCATTGCGACATTGAGAAATTCTCTCCGGCCGAGCCCACCTCGGCTCACTTGTCGGATCGCCAAAATCACCGCCGCCTGTCAAAAAAAGAAAGGATGGAACGACCTTAAGGCAGCATCATTGCAAGGTTGCCAATACTATTGCATAATGGCCACTACCTGC
>JAJPHJ010000034.1 GCA_021325335.1 Pseudomonadota bacterium
TGCGACCGGATGAAAGCTGGCCAGTTCGCTCTGAGTTGACGGGACTCGGATCTTCCCGCTGACGATCGCGCGCTCGTACGCAGCGACGATCGCCGAGCCGTTGTGCGGCAAGGCCTGGCGCGTGAACGGCATGCTGGTCAGCCCGACACCGCCTTCGCGCAATCCTAAGACGATCTGTCCGCTTGGGATCTTCCCTTTGGACGCGGCAAGGGCAAGGGCGTACACGGCGTTATCCACGTGCTTGAGCGCGCTCGTGAGAACTTTGCCGGGAGCGAGGGCGTCCTGGTCGGAGTCGACGCCGATGATGTAAAACCCGCTCGGCTTGCTCTTCACCTCGTCGATGGCGCCGAGCCCGCACTTGCCCGCAGCGGCGTAAATGACATCCGCGCCCTGGTCGAAGAGCACGGACGCGAATTCCTTGCCCGATGCCACGTCGTCGAACGAGCCGGTGTACTTCACGAGGACCTGGGCCTTGGGATTCGCCGAGCGTACCCCGGCGGTGAAGCCGGCTTCAAACTTCTCGATGAGCGGGGACTGGATGCCGCCCAAGAAGCCGACGGTGTTGGTCTTCGTCACAAGCCCCGCCACGACGCCGGCCAAAAACGAGCTCTGTTCCTCGCGGAACGTCACCGACGTGACGTTGGGCGCCTCGACCACGGAATCAACGATCGCGAAGTGCGTGCTAGGGAAGCGCGGCGCGACATCGGCCAACGAGTCGTGCATGAGGAAACCGATAGCGAAAATCAGCCGGTCACCCTGCTGGGCGAGCGTCGCGAGGTTCGGCTCGTAGTCCGTGACCGACCGGGATTGGAGTACAGTGACCTTGGCGCCGAGCTGGCCTTGAGCGCGCTGCAAGCCGCGATCGGCCGAATCGTTAAACGACTTGTCCCCTAGGCCCCCGACGTCGGTGACCATGCCCAGAATGAACGCCTGGGCGCCTCCCCCAGGACTTCCGCTCGGGGCGCGCGCGCATGCCGCAAGCACGAGGGCGAGCGTGGCAAACATCAGTGTGGAGCTGAGAATTTTCAAGATTGCGCCGACGTTTGTCGTGGTTCTAAAGGCACCCTTCACGTCGCGCCGAGCCAAGGGAGGGGTGCCTGTGGATGAGAACGCGCACGCCAGGCATTCGCGCTTCCTCATGAAGGAGAGGACCATGCACGCTTTTCGGCTATCATTGATATGTACAGCCCTCCTCGCGTCGTTCGTCTTCCTTGCCGTCGGAACAAGCGCCGTGTTGGCAGCGGCGACTGGATCGATCGCGGGCACGGTCGTCTCCGCGAACAACAACGCGCCCGTTGCGGCGGCCAAAGTGGATTTGTCGGGTCCGGGTGGCCCATTCCACACGCAGACCGCCAAAGACGGAAGCTTCGCATTTACCTCGCTGGGCGCAGGAAGCTACGTCTTGCGGATCGCGGCGAGTCTGTTCCAAACCACACAGTCGGCCCCGCTTCCGCTCGCCGACGGGCAGACGATTTCGCTCATCGTCGCGTTGCAGCCGGTGACGACGACGAACATCAGCACCCTCGGGCACGTCACGGTGAGAGGGCATGCGGTGCTCAACACGTCCGCGGCTCCGGTGGCGACCATCACCGCGAGCCAATTCGTCGATGTCGGAGCGCTGCAAGCGCAGACCGCACTGGAAACCCTTCCCGGCGTGACGCTCGAGCGGTATGACGGTGGAGCTCCGGGAGCCGTCACCACCCTGACGATCAGAGGCGCCGGGGGCTTTGGATCCGGCAGCGATGGAACCGGCAACACCGGCTACGAAATCCTAGTGCTGCAAGACGGCGAGCCTTTGCGCAACGGGCAATACGGCGACTTCGACGTCTCGGCACTCACGCCCGCGATCTATTCCCGCGTGGAAGTGGTCAAGGGAGTCGGCGGCACGTCGTTGTTCGGCGCGAACACGATCGGCGGGACCGTCAACTTCGTCACGCGCGACCCCTCGAAGACGGAGGGCGGGCAGTTCATCCTCAGCGCCGGCGGTTTCGGGACGACCGACTTCAACGTGCTCGAAACGAACACGTTTGGCAGGTTCGGTTATCTGATCGACCTCCATCGTTACGGCACGAATGGGTTTGTGCCGTATCCCTACACCGTCATCTTCCAGCCGTTTAACGGCGCAAACGTCATCGACAACCCGACGCAGACCATGAATCTCAAATCGGGGCTTTTCAAACTCCGCTACGACTTCTCGGGCTCGAGCTATCTCGTCCTTGACTCGAGCTTGGAAAGCGACTACCGCGACCAAGTGGGGCTCACGAGCAATCCAAACACCCACGCAGACGGAACGCCGATCATCGATCCCACGACAGGACTTGCATCCTTTTTTGGGTTCCCGGGTGATTTCGTCTGGAACATGCAGCCGAAATACTCGGCGGACTTCAATACGGCGCTTGCCGGAGGAACGCTCGTCTTGCGCTACTACCGCCAATATCTGCAACGCGTGGTCGACGGGTTGAACGAGTCACCGCAAACCTGCTGCTTCGAGACCCGCTCGGTCGACCGGCTTGGCGGAGCGCTCGCGCAGTGGACCAGGCCCTTCGGCAACAACACGCTGACGCTCGCCGTCGGGGGCAACAGCGACAATTTCTACTTCGGCCAGCTTCCTGGGTTTTCGGGTACGACCTTCGAGCACCTCATGCCTACCGCGCAAGGGTCGCAGCTCGAACGCACCTATCTCGTCCGCGACGACTGGGAAGCGAACTCGCAGCTCGACGTGACCTTCGCGGGCTACTACAGCGACTACGACACGCTGCAGGTGAAGCGATTCGACCCGCGGCTTGCGGTCGTCTACAAGCCAGACACGAACAGCGTCATCCGCGCGAGCGCCGGAACGGGCTTCGCGCCGCCGCGGCTTTCCGATCTGTTCAGCATCCTCAACCTCTCGCGAGGCGTTTCGGGCTCGGGTTGTCCCGGTTCGAATTTCTTCTGCGTCGCGACC
Source organism: Pseudomonadota bacterium (assembly GCA_021325335.1). Classification (GTDB taxonomy): domain Bacteria; phylum Vulcanimicrobiota; class Vulcanimicrobiia; order Eremiobacterales; family Eremiobacteraceae; genus JAJPHJ01. The sequence continues at coordinate 2,945 of JAJPHJ010000034.1, forward strand.
AACGGCAATCCGGGGCTGAAAGCGGAGACCGCCGTCGGCGAAGATCTTGGCTATCAGCGGACCTTCGTCTACGACGGGAATTTGAACGTGGACTTCTATCGAACCGACCTGACCAATCACATCTTCGACGGCGTGTCGCCGGCGCCGCCCGGACTCTTCTTCCAGGGCAACAACTGCAGTGGGAATCCATGCCCCGTGCTGTTCTTTTCGCAACCGATCAACTTAGCCCACGCAGTCTATCAGGGTGTGGAGTTCGACGGGACCGTTCCGGTCAATGAGAA
>JAJPHJ010000008.1 GCA_021325335.1 Pseudomonadota bacterium
GAACTTCCAGCGGAAGTGACGCTGCTCGAAAAGCAGTCGGAAGTCACTTCGAAGCTGGCCGCAATCACGGCAGACGTCGCCGAAGCGTACAAGAAGCGGGTGGCGATAGAGCGAGACATCAAGGCCGCCCAGGCCGCGCTCGAGGGCCTAAACGCGCAGCGGGGACAGGTGGAATCGAACATCGCCGCGCTCAAGGCACAGCTCGACCAGGTCACAGAAGCCAAGGCGGCAGAGGATAAAGCACTCGACGAGCTGCGGGCCAAGCTCGAGGCCACGCGCGCCAATCTGGAAAAGCTCGCCTCGCTTCCGCAATTCATCGGAGAGATCGAAGCGAAATCTTCCGGTGTCGCGTCGGTCATCGCTAACGCGACGAGCACGCTCGAGGCTGCGCAAAAACGCGTCGCAGAAGCGGCGGGCAGCGCGGGGGCGGTTGAAAAGACGGCCAGCGACCTGTTGGGGCGCATCAACGCTGCTCGCGCGCAGGCCGAGGAGGTCCAAGGACAGCTCCAAAGCGTCCTCACAGAGTCGAAAGCGGCGAAAGCCGATGCGGTGGCCGCTGCAGGCAGCATCGCAGAACTCAAGTCCACCGTGGCCACGCTCGCGCAACTCAAGGCGCAAGTGGACGCCGCGCGCAAAGAGCTGTCGGCGCTGACTCCCGCCATCGAGGCGAAGAAAACGCAAGCGCAGGCGGCTATCGGTCAGCTGGATCAAAAGCGCGTCGAGCGAGACAGCCAATTCGCAGCTGCGGCGGCGCAAGTGGCGGGCACGCCAGTGGCCGCGAAGACACCGCCACCGGCACCTGCTCCGGCTCCGGTCGCCGCGAAACCGGCGCCGCAGCCGGCCGCGCCCGCGGCCAAGAAGCCAGACGGGAAACTTGACGTCGACGCGCTCGTCGCGTCGGGCAGGCTCGACGACGCTCTGCGCGCGGCTCGTGCATTGGCGAACGGCGCGCCGGATCCCGACGCCAAGTACGTCGAAGCGGCGCAGCGCTTGCGAGAAAACGGCAATGCTGCAGCCGCGGCAAAGGCCTGCGAAAAGCTCGTCAGCAGCGGCAGCCAAAGCGTGGCCGGACGGTACTGCCTCGCGCTTGCCTACGTTGACCTCAAGCGCTACAAGGACGCTCAATCGCTCTTCGAGGCGCTGCCGGAAGGCGAGTACGGGGTGTTGCGTGAGAACGGTGTGGGACTGTGCTTGCGCGGCCTCGGGCGTACCGACGAAGCGGCCCAGCATTTCTCGAAAGCGCTCGAGATTCCGGGCCAGCCGGACGGCCAATATCGCGACGTGCTTTACAATCTCGCCGATCTGTACGAAAGCCGCGGCGATCAGGAGTCGCTCAACCTGGCGCTCTGGTCGTTTGAGGAGATCCAGGCCGGCGCACCCGACTACCGGGATGTCGCAGACCGGATCACCGCGCTCAAGGATCAGCTCTCGAAGATCGAAGTTCCCGAGCCAAGCCCCGTGTTGACTCGCGACGGGCGAGGCGGTCGTGACTCAAAGTTCTAACAAGATCGCTCGCGCCCAAGAGGTCGCTGCGCTCAAAGGGCTTCGCGCGGCCGTGCCCGCGTACGTCGAGGCGACGGACGCGATGGCCCTCGAGCGGCGCTGTGATGCCGCCGTGGCTATTCTGGCGGAAATCCTCAACACGCGCGAACGCAAGCGCGGCCTCTTCGGTTCGAAGGAAGTCAACCCGCTTGGATCCGATCGGGCGGTCATCGGCAAGCAGTTCGCAAAGCTGACGCGTCAAGCGTCGATCAACGATTCGATCCTGGAACTGCTCGGCGCCCTCGCGACGGAAAATCCGGACGATGCGGTGATCCGCTTGGCCAACGCCGAGGGGCTGTATCGGGGCGCCTACATCGCTGATGCGATCGACGAATACCGGTATTGCGAGAAGCTCATACCGGACGACGGCGCCATCCAGGCTCGGCTCGGCGAACTGTACGCAGTGATGAGCCGTAACCCCGAAGCCGTGGACTATCTGCGCCGCGGCATCGGCGAGCTGATGCAGGCGCAGCATTTCGACGCCGTTCCCGCGTTCGCGCAGAAGCTGCTTGAAACATCGCCGCAAGATGCAAACGATGTGCTACGGTGGCTTGAGTCTTTTCCCGACGATGCCTTCGCCCGAGAGCGCGATGCGATCGCTCGCGTGGTCGACGCCGCTCGGGATGCAGGTTTGGACGATGCGCGCTGGGCCGGGATCGAAAAGCGTCTGTCGGCATTGCCGCCTCCCGAGGCGACAGCCGAGGAGGTTGCGACGTACACGACCGCAGTCGAGCAAGCGCCGCAAGAGTATGCGGATGCGCCTGCGGAGCCGAGCGACGAGCGACCAGAAGCCGAAGGCCAGGCGGAAAGCGCATGGGCGAGCACTGCCGCTTCCGGCACGTCAGCGTGGGATGACGTCTCCAACGTCGAGCCTGCAAGCGATGACGAGATCCGCATTTTGTTCGGCAGCAGCGCACCGACCGAGGACACTGAGCCCGCGCGGCCTGGTTCCAACGGCGTCGCCGCAGGCGCCGACAAGCCATCGAAGACGGCGCCGGTTCAAACCACCTACACGCCGTCAGTCAGCATGGGGAGCTCGCAGCCGACCGCGGCGGGCGGTCTGCCGCCTGGACTTGCGGCATTCACGCGTCGCAAAGGCGACAGCGCGTTCAACGCGGGTGACTTCGCAGGGGCGGCAGCGAGCTACGAGCGCCTCATAAAGGCTGGGTTCGATCCGGACATCGCGACGCCGCTCTTGGAGTGCTACTTAGGACTCGAGCGCTTCGAAGACGCTGCGGCGCTGGGACTGCAGCTCGCCGACCATCAAGCTGACGCCGGCGATCTGGAAAAGGCCGTTGCGACGTTGGCCCTCGTGCTCGAGCACACGTCGGATCCCGCGGTCGAGCAGCGGCACACGGAGCTCGTCGCCGCCTCCACGTAAGCGCCAAGGAGCGATCCAAAAATGTAGCGGGCGCGAATTCATTCGCGCCCTTTTTTTTTACGCACAAATAAATTTGCGCGCACTACATCGAGCTAAAAATGTAGCGGGCGCGAAGTCATTCGCGCCTTTTTTTCACGCGCAAATAAATTTGCGCGCACTACATCGAGTTAAAAATGTAGCGGGCGCGAAGTCATTCGCGCCTTTTTTTCACGCGCAAATAAATTTGCGCGCACTACATCGAGCTAAAAATGTAGCGGGCGCGAATTCATTCGCGCCCTTTTTTTTTTTACGCACAAATAGATTTGTGCGCACTACATTTGTTAGAGGCTGAAGCTGTAGACCAGGCGATACGTCTCCGTCGCCGGCTTGCCGTTGATGATGGGTGGTTCAAAGCCGCTCGCGCGCGCCGCTTCGAGAGCGGCAGAGTCGAGCATTTTGTTGCCGGTCGATTGATCGATATGCGCGGATACCACCTTGCCGTCGGGGCCGATGGTCGCGAACACGACCGCAGTGCCTTGAACGCCCTGGTCCTTGGCGATAGCCGGGTAGTCCGGCGGAACCTGGTGGGTGAAGCGTGCGTCTACGACGACGTCAGGAGCGTACACCGGTGTCGCGTCTGCTTGTGGCGCCAGGGCAACCGTCGCGGGCGTGGGTGCGCTCGTCGCGGCCGGCTGCGTGTTGGCAACGGTTTGCAGGCCGGCTGCGCCTGTTGATTGGCCGGAACTGCCCGTTCCGGCCACGTCAGAGGTCTGGCCGGTCGAGGCAAGCTTTCTCGCGTGCGCGGCGAGCGCTATTTCGTGGAGTCGGCGCAGGTGCGCTTCGTGCGCCGACAGCGCCGCGGTCGCTGGCGTCGCGTGCGCGCCCGGCGTCGTGGTCGGCGCCGGCGTGACCGTCGGGCTCGGCTTGGGCTGCGGCGTGGTCCGCGACGCGACGATCGCGATGCGCAAGTCTTTCACTTGAAGGGGAACGTGGTGCGTCAGTTGCTTGACGGTCGAGCGCACTTCGGTCGGATGCATCAAACCGTACACCATGGCCGGCAGGATGACAGCCGCTGTGGCGACGGTTAAGATGACGCCGAAACGATTCCTCGGCTGTGCTTCGCCGGGCGTCGGAATCGCCCGTCGCCGAAATCGAAGATGATCCTGATTGTTTTGCACGTTGCTCCCTACGCTTTCGATATTTCTGATCTTGGGGATACACTTAATATCGACGTAGAGAGAACTTCGACTTAGAGGCCTCGGATTGCGCCTGTGAGCGCTGTCACAACTCTTGCGGCAAACGCAGCGCGAGTTCGCAAAAAGTTCTGACGCCGCTGCGCAACGCGGCTTCGTCGAGGCGGAACTGCGGCGAGTGGAGCATCGCCGGATCGTCTTGGCCCGGCGGCGCGACGCCGAGACGGAGCATGCAGCCGGGGACGGCCTGCGCGAAGTAGGCGAAATCCTCCGCGCCCATGCGCGGCGCAGGTAGTTCGACGACACCGCCAAGCTCGGGCGTGCGTTCGGCGATGCCCGCGACAAGCCGGGTCAGCCGGGGGTCGTTCACGACCGGGGGGTATCCCCATTCGTAGGACACCTCGCATGAGGCGCCATGAGCGCTCGCGATGCCGCCGGCGATCCGCCGCAGCCGCTCGGGCATGCTCGCGCGGAGCTCGTGCGAAAAACAGCGCACCGTTCCCCCGATCTCCGTCCTGTCGGCGATCACATTGCGTCGATAGCCCCCCTGGATCGTGCCGATCGAAAGCACGACGCTCTCTAGCGGGTCGACCTCGCGGCTGGCGATGCGCTGCAGCGAGCTCACGAGCTCTGCAGCCACGGGAATGGTGTCAACGCCCAGCTGCGGAGATGCGGCGTGCCCCCCGCGACCGATGACCGCAATCGTGAAGTCGTCGGCTGAGGCTTGCATCGGTCCGGCGCGCCAGCCGATGACGCCAGAAGGCAAGATGGGCAGGACGTGGATCATCACCGCCGCGTCCACGTGCGGATGGAGAAGGACACCGGCTTCGATCATCGGTTTTGCGCCCCCCGGTCCCTCCTCGGCGGGTTGGAAAACGAACTTGATGTTCCCGGTTATCTCCGCTCGTCGCGGGGCGAGCCAGACCGCTGCGCCGAGCAGCATCGCCGTGTGCGCGTCGTGTCCGCAGGCGTGCATGACGCCCGGAACGATCGAGGCAAAGGGTTCGCCGCTGCGCTCGGGCACGGGCAGCGCATCCATGTCGGCGCGCAGCAACAGCGTCTTGCCGGGCTTGCCGCCTTCGAGCAGTCCCACCACGCCCGTTTGCGCGACCCGCCAGCTCGGAATGCCCGCACGCGCCAGCTCGCGCTCGACGAGCGCGCTCGTCTTGTGCTCGGCAAAGCCAAGCTCGGGCTCGCGATGGATCGCGCGCCGCCAGCCGACGACCAGATCGTCTACGTGCGCCGCATCCGGCGCGGTCATGCGATGAGCGCTTGCGCCGTCGTCCGGCCCTCAGCCATCACCTGCTCGACCGCATGGATGCTCTTCGGAGCCGTCTTGGAAAGCACGTCCGGTTCGCCTTCTGTGATGAGGACGTCATCCTCCACCCGCACGGAGATGTCGCGGAAGCGCTCGGGGATATCGTCCTCGTCGGCGATGTACAAACCCGGCTCGATGGTGAGGATCATGCCCGGAGCGAGGGCGCGCCACTCACCGCTTTCGCGGTACGAACCGACGTCGTGCGTATCGAGTCCCAGCCAGTGTCCGATGCGATGAAGCGTAAAGCGCTTGTGGGTGCCTTTCTCCATGCTCTCGTCGGCGCTGCCGCTGAGGAGGCCGATATCGAGCAAGCCTTCCACGAGCACCCGGAGCGCGCCGTCGTTCACCTCGGTGTTGAGCCGCTGCCCGGCCTTACACAACTCCAGCGCGCGTTTGTTCGCGGCGAGCACGATCTCGTAGACAGCGCGCTGCTCCGCGCTGAACTTGCCTGAGATGGGCCACGTCCGCGTGATGTCGCCGCAGTAGTAGTCCACCTCCGCGCCTGCATCAACCAAAACCAGCGATCCGTCCGGGATGCGGTCGCGATTGGTGCGGTAATGCAGGATGCGGAGATTCTTGCCGCTCGTCACGATGGTCGGGTAGGCCGGCGACTGGGCCCCTTGGCTCGCGAAGACGTACTCGACGATGGCCTCGACCTCATACTCGTACATCCCCGGTCGCGCGTGTCGCATGGCTGCCACATGCCCGCGCGCGGAAAGCTCGACGGCGCGGCGCATCTTCGCCACGTCGTGCGCCGACTTGATGAGCCGCATCTCGTGCAGCAGCAAACTCGGGTCCACGATCTCGAGGGGACCGCCATCCGTGCGGGGGCGGGCCCGGCGAGCCTGGCGCGCGCGCTCTTGCACCTGTTCGTTGAGCCAGCGCGGTCCGGTGAAGGAGTAATACAAGCGTCCAGAGGTCTGCAGCAACTCACCGAGGCGAGATTCGAGCTCGGCGATAGGGTAGGTCGCATCCACACCCACGAGCGACTTCGCACCCTCGACGCCGGCGCGAAGGCCATTCCACGTCTCTTTTTCCTTGTCGTTCGGCCGCACGAAAAGCGCCGACTTCACGCTGGGGTGCGCGGGCGCGAGGACGAGCACGCTCGATGGTTCGTCGAAGCCCGTGAGAAAGAAAAAATCCGAGTCCTGGCGGAAGTCGAATTCTGAGTCGTTCGTGCGGACGACCTCGACCGCACTCGGAATGATCGCCACTGCATCGCCGAGGCTCTTGACGAACTGCTCGCGGCGGCGTTGGTATTCGTTCATCGTTACTCGTTGCGCTCCTGACGCAAGTAGTGGACGGTGTTGCGGATGTGCTGGCTGTCTCCGGCGTCCGGAGAGCGCCGCAGGTACGCTTCCAGATCCTCGATGGCGCGATCGTAGCGGCGCAACCGGGCGAACAGAATGCCGCGGTCGCGCAGCTCCGTGGCGTCGGTCGGATCGAGCGTCATGCGCAAATGGATCGCGGCCAGCGCGCCCGAGTAGTCTTTGGTCTGGCTCAGCGCGTTTTTGAGGTTGAGCAACACCCGCTTGACGATGGCGCGATGGTCGAGCGGCGCGAGAAAATCATCGCGCCAGGTCACCCGGCCATGATAAATCCGCTCCACGAGCGCGACGCACTGCGGCACGTCCAAGACCGCACCGCCGTGGAAGGGGTCGATGTACAGCCGGCTGGTCGGGTCCGGAAACTGCACCACAAAATGCCCGGGAAGCCCTACGCCCTGAAGCGGAAGGCCTATCCGGCGGCTCACCTCCATGAGAAGAATGGAGAGCGTGATGGGGATGCCCACGCGGCGCTCCAAGACACTCGAGAGCAAGCTGTTTTGCGGCTCGTCATACGCGCGTTCGTTGCCGCGGAATCGCTGCGCTTCGAACAACGTCCGAACGATGGCGCCGATCATGGCATATGAATCGCTCGCGCCAGCGGTGGCGGCGGCCTGCGTGGCGAACGCATCGAGCTCCGAGAGGCAGCTCTCGATGTTGACCGACGAATCGAAGACCGCAGAGATGAGCAGACACGATCTGTCTAATGGAATCTCGTACCTATCCTTATCGCTTTGCGCGACAAGTTCGCAAAAGGACGCGATCGCGGTGCGACTCTCCATGACGGCGCACGTTCTTGGATTTGCGGCGGGACCCCTCGACGGACTCGCGTTCCTGAGAGGTTTGGCCGCGTGAGAGTGATCGCCGGCAGCGGATCGGGCGACGAGCGTTCGGATGTCGAGGCGCGGTTGCTGCGACTTGCAGCGCAGTGCGCGCGCGCGCGCAGCGACACCGATGTCTTGCAAGCGGCCGCGCAGGGGTTGGCGAGCATCCTCGATGTGGGCTGCATGGCGGTGACGATCTCGCAATCCGACAGCATCTTGACGGTCGCCGCGCAATCCGACGGCGACGACACGCTTGCGGCCGCCATCAACGCGCGCAGGATCCCGCTCTCTGCAGATGCGCTCGTCTCCACGGCGATCATGAACGCGTCGTGGTCGGTGCAGCACGACGGCGGAGAGGAGCTGCGCTCCGAGCTGTTGACGGTGCACGCCGAGTACGACTCTGTTTCCACGAGCGCGGCGGTACCGATCCAAAGCGATGAAGGAACGCTGGGAGCATTCATCCTCTACGCGCTCCGAGAAAAAGCTTTTCCGGGCCGCCTCATGGATGCGGTGCACCACGTGGCATCGATCGTCGGTTCGGTGCTCGGGCGGCGCAAGTATGAGGAGCAGAACGAAGCGCGGCAGCGGCGCGGGACCTCTCTTCTCGCGCGAATCGCCGATCTCGAAAACGATCTGAGCGAACGTACTGTCACGGGGAAGGCGGCGAACTTCTGCTTGGAACTGACCGGCGCGCGGTCGGCCGTCATCTGGCGTCTTGACGGCAACCGCTTCGTGGTCCGCTCGATCTTCGGCGACCGCAGCATCGAACCGTTCGTCCGGCATCTCATCGCCAACGCGGATGCCAATATGCCGGTCGGCCAGGGACCGCTTGGCCGCGCGGCGCGTTCAGGCGAGCTCGTCTTGGTGAAGGACACCCTTGCCGACCGGAGCTATGCGCCATGGTCTGAGCAAGCGCGCGGCGCAGGGGTGCGCTCGGTGCTGACCGTGCCGTTGCTCGCCGACGCGCGCAGCACGCTCGTGCTAGAGCTGTATGCGGGCGACATCGACGCCTTCGCCGATACCGCGATCGAGGAGGTGCGCACGTTTGTCCCCCACGTCCAGGCCGCTTTGCGCAACGCGCTTGACGCCGACGCACTGCGCCTGCTTGCGCGGGATCGAGCGCTCGCGGTTTCTGCCGCGTCGTCGATCTCTCGCTCTCTCGACGAAGCGGAGGTCGTGCGCAGCATCGCGCGCTCGGCCGTCGAATCGCTCGGAGCCCTTTTCGGCATCGCCTATCTTGGCGATGCGAACGCGCTTCGGGTTGCAGGCGGCTGGAACAATCCTGCGGAGCTCTCATCGAAACTGGCCGTGAACCCGGCGGACCCCGCGTTCGCCGCATATCCTCCGGTCCAAGCGGTGCGCGAAGGACGGTCGGTGACGCGGACCAACGTGATCGGCGACAGCGCGTGGATCCGCCTTGGTTGGGAGCAGCTTGCGCGCGAACACGGGTTCAATTCCGTGGCCGGCTTTCCGCTCATCGCGGAGGGCAAAGCGGTGGGCGCCGTCGCTCTCTTCTTCGCCGCGCAAGCGCCCGTGCTCGACGCCGATGAACCCATCGTGCGCCAGCTCGGCGCTGCGGGTGGCGCGGCCATCGAGGCTGCGCGCACGTACGAGCGCGCGCGCTCGGCGCGAAATTTTCTCGACCGCATACTGGAAGAATCAAACGACGCCATCGCGCAGTTCGACGTGCACGGAGCCGTCGTGTCGTGGAACAAAGGTGCCGAGCGTATCTTCGGCTTGACGCGTACCGAGGCGCTCGGTCAGCTGTTCCACGAGTTACCGATCATCCCGCCCGATCGTCGCGAAGACATCCGGGAGCTGCTCTCTCGCGTTGGACGCGGCGAGCAGGTGCCGGTCTTCGAAGTCGAGTGCCGCCAGCGCGACGGCAGTCGCCTTGAGGTGCTCCTCTCCGCCTCCCCGGCGCGCGACCACGAAGGCAAGATCGTGGGATTGGTCGCGTTTTCGAAAGACATCTCCGAGCAGAAGAAGCAAACAGAAAAGCTGCAGCGCCAGAACCGCAACCTCATCGCGATGCGCGATGTGATCCGCTCGCTCAGCCGGGAGATCGGCTTCGGTGCGATCAGCAACAAAGGCTTGGAGAAGCTGCTCGAAGTGCTCAACGTGGATGTCGGCCGGCTCTACGTCTATGACGCCGCGGACCAGACGCTGCAGAACGTCGCGCAGCGCGGCTTCATGCCGGAGGGCGCTGACCCGGTCAACGTGCGGACCGACGGCTCAGGCGCCGAGGGGCCGCTGAGCGCAGCGGTCGCCTATCACCAGACCATGTTGACGGGTGACGGCGCCGACCCCAATTTGGAGCGGCCATTTTTCGCCCATCGCTTGGCGGACGACGTCTCGACGGTCTTGACGAAACCCCTGACCATCGGCGACGAAATCATCGGCGCGGTGCAAGTGATCGCATTCGACAACCGGCGCTTTTCAGCCGACGACCAGAGCGTCTTCCATGCGGTCGCCGACGAGCTCGCCGTGGCGCTCCGTCAGGCGCGGATGCTTGAAGAGAGCTCGCGCATGGCCATCACAGATCCGCTGACCGGGCTTTACAACTACCGCTTCACGCAAGACGTGTTGCGCAAACGCCTTTCGGAAGCACGTCGCCGCAAGCGCCCGCTCTCCATCGTCATGGTCGACATCGATGGGCTGCAAGAGATCAATGAACGGCAGGGACGGGAATTCGGAGACGTCGTGCTGCGCCAGTTCGGCGGCATCTTGCTCGCATCGGTCCGCATCTCGGACGTCGTGGCCCGGTATGGCGGTGACGAGTTCATCGTGTTGTTGCCCGAAACGCAGCTGAGCGATGCGGTCATGCTCGCCGAACGCATGGCCGCGCGGGTCGCTGAAGCCGACTGGCCCAGCAAGGAGGGCGATCTCTCGATCACGGCCAGCTTGGGCGTGGCGTCGTATCCCGAGGCGGGCACGCAGATGCAGATGCTGCTCAAAGCTGCCGACACCGCTTTGTATCGCGCCAAACAAGCCGGCCGCAATACCGTCTATCCGCGGCTCGACAACCTTCCGCGCTTCGCAGGTTAATGCCGGACTCAGGGGCTCGCGACGAGTCGCGCGACCGGCGCGCCCGACTTGTCGAAGAGCACGAGCGCGTCGCCGTCGATTGCGAACGAAACCACTGACGCAAGCGCCTGCCTGAATGCGCCCTCTACCTGCATGGCGCGCACTTCGCACGTCATCCGCGTCATCCCCAACGAGCCGATGTGAAGGCCGTTCGTGCCGGAACGTTCGTACGGGCCCATGATCCGGTTGCAACCGGTGAACCCCGAGACGCGCTCCTGTGGTGCATCGAAACGAAGCGAGGCCGCGTGCTCGCCCGCCTGCGGCGCATAGCTTTGGGTGCCGATCGACACCAAATCCCACTCGATGCCTTCGAGTTTCGGAATCTGCACCGTCTGCCACAGGACGTTGCTCGGAGCGGAAGGGATAGGCTTGCCGCCGGCGTCTAACATCTGCAGCGAAGGATTCAGGTCGAGTGCGAACAGCTCCGGACGTGCGTTCTTGCCTTCCGGCAGCAGGCGCAGCTGCGAGGTCGTCTCGTCATAGGACCATGTGCCGCTCTCGCTCGACTTCGTATCGCGATTTGTGTAATCTCGTTCGAGCACGTACTTCCCGTCAGCCGACAGGGTGAGGGTCACGCTGATTCCGGGGCAGTCGGCGCATACCGTCATCCCGTGAAACGTCGCGGGCAGTACGAAAGGCGCGCGCGCGGATGCCGGAGCATCGGCCAAAGTCGCGACGGGTGCGAGCATCGCGAACGCCAGCTGGACGATCAGCGCGATCCGTTTCACACGGCACCTCCGATAGGGAAAAGACCACTATTCTTTCTCGCCCGCCTAGGCGCCCCTGCAGGTCACGGGGAGCCGCTCGTGCGCGGGTTGAAGTCGAAGAGCGTGGTGACGAAAACCGACGAGCTCGCACGCCTGCGGGCCGAGTTCCCGATTCTCTCGACGTGCCGCTATCTCATCAGCAATTCGCTGGGAGCGATGCCGGCGAGGGCCCGCGAGGGACTGATGACGTATGCCGATGACTGGGCGCAGCTCGGTGTGCTCGCGTGGGATAAATGGCTAGCGCTCGTGGATCAGTTGGGAGCGCTCGTCGCGACGTTCATCGGTGCGGGCCCGGCGGAAGTCATCATGCAGCCCAACGTCTCGACCGCCGAGTGGATCCTCATCTCGTGCCTGGACTTTTCCGGCACCCGCAACAAGGTGGTCTATTCGAGCCTCGAGTTCCCGACGGTCCACTACGCCTGGCAGGCGCAAGCAGACCGGGGAGCGCGCATCCAGGTCGTGCCGAGCACGGATGGCGTGACGGTCGATACGCAGGCCATGCTGGACGCCATCGATGAGACGACGCTTGCCGTGCCCATCTCGCACGTCATCTTCCGTTCGAGCTCCATCGCCGACGTGGCGGCGATCGTCGAAAAAGCCCACCGCGTGGGCGCATTCGTCTTCCTCGATGTTTATCAGTCGATCGGGGTGGTGCCCATCGACGTGCGGGCTTTGGCGGTAGACGCGCTTGTCGGCGGGTCCCTCAAATGGCTGTGCGGAGGGCCGGGCGCAGCCTTCCTCTACGTGCGGCCCGACCTGTACGAGACGCTTCGACCGCGCAACGTCGGGTGGTTTTCTCACGAGCGACCTTTCGATTTTTCGATGGGGCCGCTCGAGTTCGCGCGGACGTCCTGGCGCTACGCAGGGGGAACCGCCAATCCAGCCGGGCTGTACGCCGCTCGAGCGGGGCTGCAAATCGTAAAGGAGGTCGGCGTCGAGCGCATTCGGCGGCGCAGCGTGGAGCTGACAAGCCGCGTCGTGGAGCGCGCCCAAGAACTGCAGCTGCGTATCAACTCGCCGCTCGATCCGGCTCGTCGCGGCGGCCACGTGACGATCGACTTCCCGAATTCGCGCGAAGCAGCCGATGAGCTCATCCGCCGCCGCGTGCTCGTCGACTATCGTCCGAACGCCGGGATCCGGATCGCGCCGCACTTCTACAACACCGACGGCGAGATCGACGAAGCCTTCGCCGAGTTGCGATCGATCGTTGCAGACCGCTGACGTCGTCATCGCAGGGGCGGGACCTGCCGGATCAGCCGCCGCGCACGCCCTGGCGAAGGCGGGCGCAGAGGTCGTCATGCTCGAGCGTGCGCACTTCCCGCGTGACAAGAGCTGCGGTGACGGTGTGACCGCGCACGCCGTCGACATCCTCCATGACATGGGCGTGACGTTCGAATCGCTTGGTCCGAAAGCCATCCGCACGTTTGGCGGACGCATCGGTGCGCCTTCGGGGGAGACGTTCGTCGCCAAGCCTCCCTCGTACAACGGCGCGCCCGCCGAATGCTGGGTCGTGCCGCGGCTCGTCCTCGACGAAGCGATCGCCGGAGCCGCGCAAAGCGCCGGAGCGAAACTCGTGCAAGGAGCGGTGGTGTCGGACGTGGTGCGCGACGCGAGCGGTCGCTGCGCGGGCCTGCGATACGACGACGGATCCGGCGTGCAGACCCTCGCGGCCAAAGTGGTGATCGGGGCCGACGGCGCGCACTCGAGCGTCGCGCGGTCGCTGCGCGTGCGGAGCGCTCCCAAACGGCACATCGGTTTTGCATTGCGAGCGTACTATGACGGCGTCGCCGGACTCGACGATCTGCTCGAGATCTACTACTACGACAAACGCATCCTACCCGGATACGGCTGGGTTTTCCCGACCGGCGGTTCGACGGCGAACGTCGGGGTGGGCATCTACGCCGGAGAACTCGATCGCTCGTCGCGAAAGCTGCGTGACATTCTCGACGAGTTCATCGCGACCGAGCCGAACGTCAAGGATCGCTTCCGCGATGCGAAGCCCGTTGGTCGCGCGATCGGCTGGCCTCTGCCGGTTTCCACCTTGAACCGGCAGAGCGTTTTCGACGGTGCGATGTTATGCGGAGACGCAGCTGCGCTCGTCGATCCGTTGACCGGCGAGGGCATCTGGACCGCGCTCGTGTCCGGTCGCACTGCTGCGCATGCGGCGCTTGCCGGTCTGCGGCGCAACGACACATCTCGGCACGCGCTGGCAGCGCACGAACGCGAGTGTCGCGCGATCGTGGGCGGGTATCTTTCGTCGGGCCGGCTCCTGAAGAACCTCGCGAAGAGCTCGACATTGCTCGACCTCATCGTGCACCGCGCGCACACGAACGCCTACTATGCGAGCAGAGCGATAGGCTACGGCTTAGGAACCATCGACCGCAGGCGCGCGCTGCGATCCATCGTCCTCAAGGCGGTCTTCAACCCTTCGTTCTTCCGGAAGTGACCCGCAGAAATCGTTTGGCGCTCGGACACAGATCGACCACGACACAGCGTAGGCACTCTGGCTTGCGCGCATGACAGATCTGGCGCCCGTGGAAGATGAGCCAGTGCGCGACCTGACCCCACTGCGCTTGGGGAACGACCCGTGAGAGCTGCTGCTCGACTTTGGCCGGCGTGCGTGCCCGAGCAAGTCCAAGACGGCTCGCCACGCGCAGCACGTGCGTGTCCACCGCGATGGCCCCCTGATCGTATGCGGTCGCGAGGATGACGTTGGCGGTCTTGCGCCCGACCCCCGGCAGCTGGAGCAGCTCCTCCATCGTGCGCGGGACCCGCCCGTTGAAGCGCTCGACGAGAGCCCGGCTTGCCGCTTTGATGTTCTTCGATTTCATGCGGAAGAAGCCGCAACTGCGGATCAACCGCTCGAGCGTGCGCAGCGGCGCCGCGGCCATGGCTTGTGGCGTCGGATAGGCGGCGAAGAGCGCCGGTGTCGTCAAGTTGACGCGCGCGTCCGTGCATTGCGCGGACAAAATGACCGCGATGAGCAACTCGAAGGTGTTGCGATGGTGTAGCGCAGTCGTCGCGTGCGGGTAGGCCCGAGAAAGACGCGATAAGATCTCAGCGCGGCGCTGCGCCAGGGTCAGGCCAGACGGACGCGGTCTCGTCGCTCGTCGATGCGGATGAGCCCCTCGCGGGCGAGCTTGTGCGCGATGCGCTCGAGCCATGGGCCGTCTCTTGCGTCAAAGCGCTCCTTCACCTGCCGTCCGAGGTCTGCGAGGGCGACGCTCGGCTTCGCGCACAGCAGGCGCACGATGCGTCCACGATAGTAACGCTCGGAGTCGACGAATGTTCCTCGTGCGCGGCGCGCGGCGCGGATGGGAGGAGCTCCGTGCTTCGCGTAGGCGCACGTCGCGCGAAGCGGGCAGCGCTCGCAGCGAGGTGAGGGGCGGCAAAATCGCGCGCCGATGTCCATCAGCCCCTGCGTCCAGCAGGCGTTACCCGTGCGCGGAAGCGCCGCGCGAGCGATGCGCGCAACTTCTTGCGCGCTCGCATCGTCGCGTCCGGTCATCGTGCGCGAAAGCACCCTGCGGACGTTGACGTCGACGACCGGCACGCGTTTGCCGAAGGCGAAGGCCGCGACCGCAGCCGCCGTGTACGTGCCGACGCCTGGAAGCTCGTATAAGGTCTCGAGCTTTGAAGGAACGGCACCGCCGTGATCGCGCGCAATGGTTCGCGCGCAGCGCCACAGCCGCAGCGCCCTGCCGTTGTACCCGAGTCCGACCCAAACGCGCAACACTTCCGCCAAGCGCGCCCGCGCGAGACTTGCAAGCGTTGGAAAGCGCGACAAGAAAGCCGCGTACTTCGGGATGACACGATCGACTTGCGTCTGTTGCAGCATCACCTCCGAGACCAAAATGCGATACGGATCCCGCGTCCGCCGCCAGGGAAGATCGCGGCGGCGCGTTCGATAGAACGCGCGTACCCGCGCGTGCAGCGTCTTAATCTTCGAGGCGGCGGGACGGATGAACGGCGTCACCACGCGAGCATTTGCCGGGCAAGCCTGACAATCCGGCCTTGCGCTTTGAGGGGAGGCACGGGGACTGCGCGAATGCTTCGGGACTATGTCACTCAACGGGTTATCCGACCAAAACTACCCAGGTCGGCTGTTTTGCGTCGAAGGGATCGACGGCTCAGGCAAGAGCACGCAGATCGCGCTGCTCCACGAATGGCTCAAGAGCGAAGGCTACGCGGTGAAGTTCTCCGAGTGGAACTCCTCGCCGCTCGTCAAGAACACGACCTCGCGCGGCAAGAAGAAGCACCTGCTCACGCCCACCACCTTCAGTCTCATCCACGCCACAGATTTCGCCGACCGCACCGAACACGAGATCATCCCATACCTCAAGGCGGGCGCCGTCGTGCTGTGCGACCGCTACTGCTACACCGCCTTTGCGCGCGACGTGGCGCGCGGCGTCTCGCCGCGCTGGGTGCGTCAGCTCTACCGGTTCGCGGCCATGCCGACCGTGGCGTTTTATTTCAGAGTCCCGCTCGAAGTGGCGCTCGATCGGATCGTCATGGGCCGGCCCGACCTCAAGTTCTACGAGGCCGGATTGGACATCGGGCTCTCGGGCGATCCGATGGAGTCCTTCAAGCTCTTCCAAGCGCGGATCGTGGCGGAATACGAGAAGATGACGGGCGAATTCAACTTCACCGTCATGGATGCGACGAGGACGATCGAAGATCAACAACGCCAGATGCGCAACATCGTCAAGAAGCACATGCCCCGGCGCAGCCGCCTCCACAGCGCTGCGAAGACGGAGTCCAAGAGCGCATGAACCGGCTGCGTTTTTACGGCGATGCGCCGGTCAGCCTCGAGAACATCGGTGAGATCCGCGGTAAGCTCATCGTCGTCGAAGGTCCGGATGGCGTGGGGCGCTCGACGCAAATCGCCGAGCTGCGCCGGTGGTTGGAGAGCCGCGGCAGCGCGGTGATCGAGACCGGCTTCACGCGCTCCGACCTCGCCGGCAAAGGCATCAAGCAGGCCAAGCAAGGCCACACGCTCGGTTCGATCACGCTCTTCTTGTACTATGCGACCGACTTCGCCGACATCGTCGACGGCCACATCATCCCGGGCCTGCGTTCCGGGTACATCATCCTCGCGGATCGCTACATCTATTCTGCCATCGCGCGCGCGGTCGTGCGCGGAGCGGACCCGCAGTGGATCCGTGAGGTCTACGGCTTTGCCCCTATTCCGGACAAAGTGCTGTATCTGAAGATCGGCGTCAACGAGTTGATCGAGCGTACGATCAATTCGAGTAAGGGTTTCAACTATTGGGAATCGGGCATGGACCTGCGGCTCGGGGCCGACATGTTCGATTCTTTCAAGGAGTACCAGGCGCGCGTGCTGCGCCAGTTCGACAGCATGAAGAGCGAATACGGCTTTCAGGTCATCGACGCGGACAGGCCCGCGGACGAGGTGGCGGACGACCTGCGCCTCGCGATCGACAGCGTGCTCAGCCTTGCGTGAGCGCTCGGTTGCACTTCGGGACTTCGAGCTGGAACTATAAGGACTGGATCGGCCCTTTCTATCCTCCGGGCATAAAGGCGGCCGACATGCTCGCCTTCTACTCGAACGTGTTCTCCTCGGTCGAAGTGGATTCGTCGTACTACGGCATCCCGCGCGCGACCACGCTCGAGAGCTGGCGCCAACGCAGCGCGCCGTCGAGCCGTTTTTCCTTCAAGACACCCTCGGCCGTGACGCACGAGCGGCGTTTCGTGAACGCAGACGGGTATTTCGCCGCCTTCATCGCGCGTGTTCGCACGATGGGGGAAAAAACCGGAGCCATCTTGATCCAGTGCCCGCCGGACTTCGCGCCCACGCGCGAGGCGCGCGCCGCGCTCTTCGGATTTTTGGAGACGGAACTGCCGGGCGACCTGCCGGTGGCTCTCGAGCTGCGCGATCCGCGCTGGTACGACGAGGGCCTGTTCGATTTCGCGCGCGCCACGCGCTTCACGCTCGCGCTTACCGATGGATCTCATGCCCAACCGGAGCTCGCAGCGCGCATCGGCGAAGAGCTCGTGCGCCGGCCTCCCGCCCCGCACGCCTACATTCGCTGGCTCGGCGATCAAGCGTTTCCCCGCTACGACAAAGTACAGGCCGACCGCACGGCGTCGCTCGACCGGTGGGAACGGCTCATCCGATCGTTGCGCGATGTCTGCGACGACATCTACGCCTACGCGAGCAACGACTACGAAGGATTCGCGCCGGCGACCGTGCGGACCATGCTGGTGCGGCTCGGTGAAGCCGCGCCGCCCGAGACAGGCGAGATGCGCCTGCTGTGAACGCAGCGGATCGCTTCGATACGGTCATCGCCGGCGGCGGGGCGGCCGGATTGTCCTGCGCGCTCTTCTTAGCGCGGGCGAAGCAGCGCGTGGCGGTGTTCGATCGCGCCGAGTCAAGCCTGCGCCGCGTGGAGCGGGTGAACAATTATCTCGGGTTTGAGGAAGGCATCGGTGGAGCCGACCTGCTCGAGCGCGCGCGAGCGCAGGCGCAGCGTTTCGGCGCGTCCATCTTCGACCTCGACATCGATCGCGTGATGCAACGCGACGGCGGCTTTGTGGTGCGAGCGGGCGAGCGTGAGTTGCAGTGCGCGCATTTCGTGTTGGCATCGAACAAACGCACCGACCTCGCGGTCGCCCTCGGATTGGCCCTGGGAGGGCACGGCGGCCGATTCGTCGAGGTCGACCCGCAGGGTCGCACTCGGGTGGAGCGCTGCTGGGCGACCGGCCGGATCACAGGCCTGCCTAGCCAGGCCATCGTCTCCGCGGGTCATGGCGCGCAGGTCGCCATCAACATCATCGAACAAGTCCGAGGCGAGTACTACGTGGACCATGACCGATAAGCGTCCCGCATATGACCGCCTTTCAACCATTTTCATCCTTATACCGTATATACAGATGTAGAGA
The DNA here is from genome assembly GCA_021325335.1 of Pseudomonadota bacterium. Lineage (GTDB taxonomy): Bacteria > Vulcanimicrobiota > Vulcanimicrobiia > Eremiobacterales > Eremiobacteraceae > JAJPHJ01. The sequence goes on from JAJPHJ010000008.1 coordinate 18,320, forward strand.
AGAGATGAAGGCAGCGCAATGACCAGACGTGAGTTGATCCGGGGTGGCTTGGGGCTTGGCGCGGTGGCGCTCGCAAGCCGCTTCATAGGAGGGACATCGATCGCCGTGGCACAGACGACGCACTACGAGTTCGAGCTGAGCGATGCGCAGTGGCGCGCGCGGCTCACGCCCGAGGCATATGCGGTCTTACGGCAACAGGGCACGGAAGCTGCCTGGAGCAGTCCGCTCGAAAACGAGCATCGGGCGGGGACGTACGCGTGCGCCGGGTGCGACCTCGATCTCTTCTCGTCCGCGACCAAGTTCGACAGCGGCACCGGCTGGCCGAGCTTTTGGGCTCCGCTGCCCAATGCTGTCGCGACGTCCGTCGATCGATCGATTTTCGAAGTGCGCACTGAAGTGCACTGCCGGCGTTGCGGCGGCCACCTCGGCCACGTCTTCGACGACGGGCCCAAGCCGACGGGTTTGCGTTATTGCATGAACGGCGTCGCGCTCGCCTTCCATCCCAAGGCGAGCTAAAGAGCCGACATCACCTTGACGAGGCCCACGACGGTACGGGGCCGTCCTGCGATTATCTCGCGTTCGCGCGCATCCTCCTCAAAGCCGTGACGCCGCAACAACGCTTGCGCACCGCTGCCTTGGGCGACCCGCGCGTACAGGAGCGCTGCGTTGGCCGTGCGGCCGAAGGATGCAAGCTCCCGGATAAGTCCGCCCGCAAGCCGGGCGTCGCGCGCTTCGAAGAAGATCCACTGCAGGTGCGCGGACGCGTTTTCGAGCGCCGCGCTCGCCACCGCGGCGATCTGCGGTTTTCGCAGTGCGAACGTCGCCGCGTCTTTTCGTCCTAAGAAGGCGACGAGATCGGCGACCGATGGGCAAGGCCGAACGTCCTGACAAGCCAGGTAAGCGTGCAGCTCTTCCGCGTCGCCCGCCAAAAGGCGGACCACTTGTGGCAGGGCGCGAGCAAGAGGTGTCCGCACCGCGCGCGAATCGTCGTTCATCGCGCTACTGCGGCGAGAACAGGGGGACGCGTGTCACGACCGCTGCACATCGGCATCTCACGGCTGAATCGGGCCATAGCCGAATATTCCCTCGCCCGGCTTGAATTCACTATCACGTATCCCGAAGCGCCGTCGCCGCCGCTCGTCCATCGCGTCGGCAGCGGTGCGAGCCCGCAGCCGGTCAGCGGCTGGGCGCAGACGATGAAGCGGGTCGCCATGCTCAGCCGTTACATCGACGACATGCGCGCGGCCAACATTGCCCTCGATCGGGATCCGGTCTTCGATCGCTTGGTGAAGGCGATCCGCCAAGTCGGCATGCTCGCGTGGAATATGGAATCGATGCATCGACGTTCGGGCGGCGCCGGGTAGGTTTTTGACCAGCAACACGGCCGCCGTCATCGGCGCCGGCGTGATGGGCAACGGGATAGCCCAGAGTCTGGCCAGCGGCGGTTTCGACGTGGTCTTGATCGATGCGCAGGCCCAGGCGCTCGAACGCGGCGTCGGTCTGATCGAAGCAAACCTGCGCAAGGGTGTCGAGCGCGGGAAGCTGTCGGATGACGAGGCCCAAGCGGTGCGCGGCCGCGTTCGCGGATCGCTCAAACTTGAGGACGCGGCCGGGGCCACGCTCGTCATCGAAGCGATACCCGAACGGATGGCTCTCAAGCACGAGCTCTTCTCGAGGCTCGATGCGCTCTGCCGTCCGGATGCGGTCTTCGCGACGAACACCTCGGCCTTGTCGATCACCGAGATCGCCTCTGCCGTCAACGATCCGGCGCGAGTGGTCGGCATGCATTACTTCAATCCGGCGCACGTCATGCGCCTGGTCGAGATCGTCCGCGGCCTGGCGACGGGCGATCGCGCAGTCGAAACGGTGCGTGCGGTCGCCGAACGGTGCGGCAAAGAAACGGTGCTCGTCAACGAGGCCCCGGGTTTTGCGACGAGCCGGATCAACGCGCTGATCGGCAACGAAGCGTTCTACATGCTCATGGAGGGCGTCGCATCGGCACGGGATATCGACAAGGCCATGAAGCTCGGCCTCAACCATCCCATGGGGCCGTTCGAGATGATCGATCTCGTCGGACTCGATACGCGGCTGCACGTGCTCGAATACCTGCACGCGACGCTCGGCGAAAAGTTCCGGCCTTGTCCCCTGCTCGTGAAGTACGTGAAGGCCGGCCGCTTGGGGAAAAAAGTCGGGCGCGGCGTGTATGACTATCCGGAAGAACTCGAGCGGTTGCAGAGCGAGAAGAAGCGCAGCGCTCCCTCCGTGAGCATGGCGTGATACCGGTCGAAAAGAGCGCGAGCCCGCGCGCCTGACCAGCGTTTCGGCAGCAGCTGCTCCGGCAGGTCCGGGTCGATGAACGGGAAGCGGCGGAACTCGTGCGTCAGGATGAAACGTGCGACGAACGCCTCGCGATCGCCGAGCCGGCCGTGCCGTTTTTTGCGCTCGTCGCGGGTGAGGCGCGGCGCATAGGCTCTGACAAAAGACTCGTAGGCCCGGCCGATCGCCGGGATGTTCCAACACTCGGCCACGAGAGCCATGTCGCTCGTCGCCCCGATGCTGCGCGCGAGAAACGTGCGGGCGAAATGCTCGGCGCCGACGCGGCGAGCTAAGCGCCTGACGTCTTCGCCGCGCTCCCGAGCCGCGAGATACACGCCCGCGCTCAGCTGCCCGAAGCCGAGCCAGGCGAGCTGCTTGCGCATCTGATCGCGCAACGCGCGCTGGCGCTCGGGGATGGAGTAGGTGAGCAAGCACCACGACCCGTCCCAGCGGTGTCCATCGGCACGATAGATCCGGCGCGTGCCTTCTTCGATGAGCAAGCGACCCGCAGGCGAGAGCCGGTAAAAAGAGCTGCGCCCTCGGCGCCTGGCGACGAGCCATCCCTCGCGAGCCAGCCGCGCGACGGCGGAGCGGATCGCGGTTTCCGACATGCCGAGGGCCAGACCGGCCTGGACTAAGCCGGACAGTCCGATTTCGCCGGCTGCCGGATAGACGTAGTCTCCGAACAGCGTGAAAAGCATCGATCGCGGGCGCAAGCGAGCGAGCGCAAGAGGCCGCGTGCGCGTCGGTGGGACGGGTTGCATGACATCCTCAAGACCTGCTAGAATTATGTGGCGAATTTGACGCGACCGTCGTCAAAATACCACACGACAAGCGAGGGCTCCTGGATGGCACGGATCAAGACGTTCGACGATTGGGTCGAGATCATGCGGATGTGGCAGCGCGACTTGGACCTCGATCCCGAGATCTTCACGCGCGTCCTCGGCGTGTACAACCTCGAGGCCAAGTACGGCGACCTGCACGCTGATGAGATCGAGTTCGGCGAGTTCGTGGGCCAGCGCAAGTGGGAGAAGGTCATGGAGATACCCGACCAGCGCATGCGCGACGCCGTGCTCAACATGATCATCTATCAAGGGGACACCGAGTTCGCTTCAAACGAGCAGCAGCGGTTGCTGCTGCGCAACGCGCCTTCCGACTACGATCTCTATTCCATCGCCCGCGTCTTCGTCGAGGAGACGCGCCACGGTTATCAGATGTGCCATCTTTTGGTGAATCATTTCGGGAACGACGGTCGCATCGAAGCGGAAAAGATGCTGACGCGACGCGCCGACCAGGGCACGCGGCTCCTCAACGCCTTCAACAATCCCGTCAAGCACTGGCTCGACTTGTTCGCCTACCAGAACTACATGGATCGTGACGGGAAGTTCCAGCTGCAGATGCTTTCGCATAGCGGCTTTGCCCCGCTCTCGCGCAGCATGGGGCCCATGCTCAAAGAGGAATCTTTCCACTTGGGGACCGGCCTCACGGGGCTCAAGCGAGTGGCGAAGGCGAACGTCGTGCCCGTGAGCGTGCAGCAGAAATACCATAACAAATGGTTGTCCGGTTCGCTCGACCTTTTCGGCAACGACCATTCCTCGAGCGCGGTGTGGGCGTACATCTGGGGCATCAAGGGGAGACCGGAGGAAGATAAGGAAGATACAGAAGCCGACCGGGAATTGCTCAACGACTACGCGCGCCGGCAGTATTACGAGGAGTGCGCGAAGCTCGTGGGACAGGTCAATGCGAGCATCCCGGGCGACGAGAAGCTGTACGTCGCCGATATCCGCTTCAACCGTCAGATCGGGCAGTACGCGGGCAAGCGCTACTCGGTGGATGGACGGATCCTCGATTCCGATCAATACGAAGAGCATCTACGCGAGGTGCTCCCCTCAGAAGAAGACGAGCAGCTGCTCGCAGAGCTCTTCAAACGCGAAGATTGGGTAGAAGCCCGCGCCGCCTAGGAGGAACCAGATGGCCATCAAGGTCGAGAACGAAACCGAAACCACAGAGAAGGCCCTCGTCAAATATCGTAAAGAAGGCGAGCATATCGCCGTCATCACGCTCGACGATCCGCCGGCGAACACGTACACGCACGAGATGATGCGCGGCCTGGACGACGCCATCCTCAAAGCGCGCTTCGACAAGGACGTGCAGGTCATCGTGCTCACGGGCGAGGGCGAGAAGTTCTTCTGCGCCGGCGCGAACATCGGCATGCTGCAGAAGGTCGATCCCACCTTCAAATACTTCTTCTGCCTGCACGCCAACGAGACGCTCACGCGGCTCGAGCAGACGCCCAAACTCGTCATCGCGGCGCTCAATGGCCACACGGTCGGCGGGGGGCTTGAGATCGCAATGGCGGCCGACATCCGGTTGGCGCGCCGCAACGCGGGCAAGATCGGCTTGCCCGAAGTCGCGCTCGGCGTGCTTCCTGGGACGGGCGGAACGCAACGGATGACGAGGCTCATCGGGCGTGCAAAAGCGATCGAGCTCATGGTGACGGGCCGGACGTTCTCGTTCGAGGAAGCGCAAGAGATCGGCTTGGTCAACGACATCTACGACGGCAATGGCGACGCGTTCATGGGTGAGGTGCTCTCGTATGCGCGCCAGTTCACGACGCCGAACAAAGCGGCAAAAGCGGTGGGGAACATCAAGCGTGCGGTGGTCTCCGGCGGCGAAGTGCCCTTCTCCGAGGCTCTTGCCATCGAGCGCGAGCTGCAGCAACTCCTGTTCCAAAGCAAAGATGCAAAAGAAGGCTTGGATGCCTACGTCAACAAGCGCATGGCGAAGTTCGCAAACGAATGAGCCGATGATGCTCGCGGACACACATGAGGGGCGGCCGTCAGGCGCCCCTCATGTCTTCGATAGGGCGGCACGATATCTGAAGTGAGGTGTTCGCCATGAGGCAGATCGTCATCGCAGCCGTCTTCGCCGCCATCTTTTGCGCGCCGCTTGCAGCCCGCGCCGGTACGTGCAACTCGTCGGACGCTCAAGTCCTGGCGCGCCAGGGCTATGCATATCTCGACCAGCATCGTTGGGCCGACGCCCGGATGTCTGCGGGCGAGCTCGCGCTCTACGCCAAGAACTGCGACGATCCGAAGGTCGGCTATCCGTCGGTTGTCCATAGCGCGTACATCGGCGCGGTGGCTCTGCATGGACTCGGCGATGACGCCAAGGCGAGCCAAGCGGCCCAGATGGGCGTCACCGTGCTCAACGTGCTCCACGGCCAAGGCGGTTACGACGCGCTCTACGCGGCGCTGGCTCCGAAATTCGCGACGCTCGAGGCATCTCTCAAACCCTAAACGCGCAAAGAAATTTGCGCGGTCTCCATGCTCTTTAAGATATAGCTGTCGCGAATTTATTCGCGATGCCCCCTCATGTAGCGGTCGCGAATTTATTCGCGACCTTCACAAAGGCGTGCGGGGCGCGGGTCGCCAAAATCCGTACGTTTTGGACGGACTAGGCTTCGCACATCCGGCGAGCATATTCGCGAACCGGTCGTTCCGCTTGTACTTCGCAGGACAAGCGGCAAGTTTTGTCGGCGACGGCTTGCGCACGATCGCCTTGCCTCTGCTCGTCTTCCACCTCACGGGATCGGCGTTGACGCTGGGCGTCACGTATGCCCTGCAGTTCCTGCCGTTCGCCCTCGCGGGCCTGGTTGGCGGATCGCTTGCCGATCGCTTGGACCGGCGCCGTCTCATGATCGCCTGCGATTTCATCAGGCTGTTCGCGGTCGTCGTCCTCGTTATCGGTCTCGAGCGTGGGTTTCTCTCGCTTGGGATCATCTACGCGTCCATCGTCGTCATCTCGATCAGCGCTGCGGTGTTCCTCGGAGGCGAAGCATCGTCCATCCCTTTCGTGCTCGGCAAGGACAAGGCGACGCAGGCGGTTTCCGTGCTCATCGCGGCGGAACAGGCGGCCGGCCTCGTGGCCCCGCCGCTCGGCGGCGCGCTGTTCTCGCTCGGTGGCGCGGTGCCGGCGCTCGTCGTCAACGCGCTCGCATATCTCGTGTCGTTCGGCGCGATTTCCCGCATCAAGACGCTCGGACCGGAGAGCCCCGGCAGGTTGCCGACCACGCGCGAGCTATGGAGCGATATCCGGACCGGCTTCGCATTTTTATGGGCGGACGCCGCCATGCGGGCCATCACGCTCATGTCGCTCGGTCTCAATCTGTTCGGGATGATGGCTTTTGCCATCTATATCCCGTTCTACAAGAACGTGCTGGGCGCAAACGATGCGCAGGTCGGATTGACGCTCGGCATCGGCGCCATCGGCACGATGCTCGGGTCGTTGCTCGCGGGAGCGTCGGCGGGACGCTGGCCCTTCGGCCGCTCGCTATCCATCGCGTACGCGCTTGACGCCATCCTTTTCGTCCCGATCGTCTTCTTGCACAATCTGTGGCTAGTCACGCTGTTCTGGACGGTGGCGAACGTCGGGGCGGGTTTCGAGACCGCGCAGATCGTCTCGTGGCGCATGCGCATCATCCCGCAGGCAAGCGTCGGGCGCGTGTTCGGAGCCGTGCGGCTGATCGTGCTCATCGGTATCGTGCCGGGTTCGATCGCCGGGGGCTATCTCGCTCAGCTCTACGGACCGCGGTTGCCCCTGCTCGTGGCGACCGCCGGCTACCTCATCTTGGCCCTTGGCGCGATGGCTGTCCGAGCGGTGCGCGATGACACTCGTTGACCCGCGCAGCGCGCGCATCGCTGCGCGTTTGGAGGCGTTGCCGCTCGGGAGCGGACTGCGCCGGCTGGTGGCCCGCATCTCTTCGGGCGGCTGGTTCGAGTTCTACGATCTCTTCATGAGCGCGTACATCGCGCTCGGGCTCATCAAGCACGGGCCTTTCAGCGCGACGGGCAGCGATCTCGCGAGCATCGCAGGGTTCACCGCGGCCGGATTCTTGGGGATGTTCGTCGGCACGCTGATCTTCGGCAGCATCTCTGACCGGTATGGGCGCACGGCGACGTTCCGCTGGTCCCTGCTTTTCTACTCGGTCATGACCGCCGCGATGGCATGCGCGCCGACGGCGTTCTCGATCGACCTCTTCCGGCTGCTCGCGGGGATCGGCATCGGCGTGCAGATCATCACGATCGACGCCTACATCTCCGAGATAGCGCCGAAGGATTCGCGCGGACGGCTGATCGCTTTCAGCCAAGCGATCACGTACACCGCGGTGCCCGCCGTGGCGTTTCTCTCATACCTGCTCGTGCCGAGGGCGATTGCCGGCATCGAAGGCTGGCGTCTGGTCGCCCTCGCCGGAGCGTTGGGAGCGGGAGCGGTGTGGCCTGTGGCACGGCGCCTTGCCGAATCGCCGCGCTGGCTGGCCAGCCGCGGTCGGATGGAAGAAGCAGAGGCTGCTCTTGCGATCGTGGAGCACCAAGCAGGAGCGATGCCGACGGCGCAACAGGCCTCGCCCGCTTCCGTGATGAGCGAATCGCCGGAAGCTGCTCGCAGCAACGCGGCGAGCATGTGGAGCCCAGCCTACCGCTCCCGCACGTTGATGCTCGTCGCTTTCAATATCGTCCAGACGATCGGGTTCTACGGCTTCGCCTCCTGGATCCCGATCCTGCTCTATGAAGGCGGCATGACGTTCGTCCGCTCGCTCGAGTACACGTCGGTGATCGCGCTCTGCACGCCCGTCGGCCCGCTGCTCGCGGCGGCATACGCCGACCGGTTCGAGCGCAAGTGGCAGATCGTCATCTTAGCCTTGGCCTCAGGCGCGTTCGGCGTCGCCTTGGGCTTCGCAAAAGTCGCCTGGGCGGTTCTCGTCCTCGGCACGCTCATCACGCTTGCGAACACGTGGTTCTCCTGCGCCTTTCATGCCTACCAAAGCGAGCTCTATCCCACGCGCGTGCGCGCGGCAGCCGTCGGCTTCGTCTATAGCTGGAGCAGGCTCAGTTCCATCTTCGTCGGATTCATCTATGCCTTCATCCTGCGGCACGCGGGCAGCGCTGCCGCGTTCTTCACCATCGGCGCCGCGATGGTGACGAGCGCCACAATCATCGCGCTCGCCGGGCCGCCGACCAGCCGCCGGTCGATCGAGGTGCTCGCTCCCTAAGCTGCCGATAACCCGAGTATGAATGGACGACTGCTTCGATCGCTCTGCGCCATGGCGTTGATCTGCAGCGCCTGCGTCGCAGGTCTTGCCGCGTTTGCCTCTGGTGATTACGCGTTCTCGCCGCCGGCGGGATGGACCAAACTTGCAAGCGGTACGAACCTCCGCTGGGTCGATCCGAGCCGGAACGAATACGTGTACCTGCATCCCACGAATTTCAACGGCGATCTCAACGCCTTCGTCAATGCGATGCTCAAAAAAGAGAAAGCCGCGAATCCATCGCAGTACGTCTGGGCGAACAAGAATTATTTCATCTGCGGTCGCCACACCGGGCGCTACGTCATCTGGACATCATCGGGCCATGGCCACACGAGCATCTGGGAGCAGATGATGGCGCTCTGGGGTCAAGACGGCTATGCGGTCACGTACGTGCGTCCGCAAAACCGCCCGCCCAGCGGCGTCGCACGCGCATCGCTCGTGAGCATCTGCGGTGTGGGAGCCATGCTCGAGCAGCCCGGCGGCGTGCCGGTGAGCATGCCGAGGTCCGCACCTGCAGGAGCGGGTCAGGATACCGGCACCGACAGCGTCGCACAGCCGACGCCCGAACCACAGGGGACGATCTCGCACCCCTACGTGCCCTTCATCCCGCCGATGTAGACGCGTCGATCTTGGCGGCGAAGATGAAGTCGCTCTCGGTCAGCCCGTCTATCTTGTGGGTCCAAATCTCGATCCGGACCTTGCCCCAGGCCAAATAGATATCCGGATGGTGGTTCTGCTCGTCTGCGATCGCGCCCACGCGATCGACGAAGGCGAGCGCCTCGGTGAAGTTCTTGAAGCGGTACGACTTGGTCAAGTGATGGTTGTTCACGAGTTCCCAGCCGTCGAGCTGGCCGAGCAGCGAGACCGCTTCCTCAGCCGGGAGCGGCGGCACCCCTCCATGGCATGCGACGCAGGTCTTTTGCGCGAGATTCATGCGAGCAACGTTCTTCAGGCGCGGCCGAAGCCCGCTTCGTGCAAGCCGTTGAGGATGAACTGCACGGCGAGCGCCGCCATGATGATGCCGAGCAGCCGGGTGAGCACGCCGACGCCCGTCTTGCCGAGCACGCGCATCACGATGTCCGCCGCGCGCATGCACAGCCACGTGGCGAGCAACCCGACCGCATATGCGAGGTAGAGGATGACGATGCGCTCGCGGCTCGATCCGCTCAAGTTCACGAGCAAGAGCACGGTGGCGATCGTCCCCGGTCCCGCGATGAACGGGATGGCCAGGGGGAAGACGGCGATGCTATCGACGTCGACGACGTCTTTGTTGTCTTGCGGGTCGCCTTTCGCGCGCGACGGTCTTCCGAAGAGCATGTCGATCGCGATGAGCAGCAACAAGATGCCTCCGGCGATGGCAAATGCCGGCAGTGTGATGCCGAGATACATCAGTAAGTAGCGGCCGACGGCGGCCATGAAGATGATGATCGCCGCGGCGACGAGCACCGCACGGTTCGTGATGCGCCGTCGCTGATCGGGAGTGGCATGGGCGGTGAGCGCAAGCGTGGCGGGCACCATCCCCACCGGATCGAGGATGGTGAAGGCCGTCGCAAACGCGGTGACCGCGAAATGTGCGTCCACGAGCGGGGCTTCCGGGCGAAGCGGTCTGGTACCTAGCCGGCGTGCGGAGCGATCATCGTCGTAAAGCGCTCGACGAGCGATGGATCGAATTGCGTGCCCGCGCCTTTGCGCAACTCTCGCAACGCTTCGCTTTCGCTCATGCCTTTGTGATACGGGCGATCCATCACCATCGCGGAGAAGGCGTCGATGAGCGTCACGATGCGCGCCAAGAGCGGGATCTTCTCGCCCGACAGTTTGAACGGATAGCCGCGACCGTCGAAACGCTCGTGATGGTGCAAAACGGCGTTGGCCGCGTCGGAAAACCCGGGCACGTGCTCGATGAGCATCGCGCCGATCTGCGGGTGACGGCGGATGAGATCGTATTCGTCGCGCGTGAGACGGCCTGGCTTGCGCAGCACCTGATCGGGAATGGCGATCTTTCCGATGTCGTGGAGGACGCTCGCAAGCAAGAGCGATTGCGTGTCCGCCTTGGAGAGGCCGACGATCTCGGAGAACTCCTTGCCAAGCCGATTGACGTGTTCGAGATGGGTCCGCGTCGCGGGATCGCGCGCGAGCAACGCCGCGAGCAGCTCCGAGACGGGTTCGAAGTTGCCTTCCAAGCGCAGCTGGGTCGTGCCGACGCGCTGCAGGCGGCCCATGGGGCGCCCCTGTCGTTTGCTCTGATACAGAGCCGCGTCCGCTTTGGCGATGATCTCGGCCGGCGTGCGGCCATCCTGCGGCACGGATGCAAGCCCGATCGAGCAGCGCAGCGGGATGGACGAGCCTGCGTTGAGGTGCAATTCGCGTCCGGCGACTTCGGCTTCGATGCGCTCGGCGATGCGCATGCCGGCTTCGACGTCCGTGTCCGGGAGGATGATCATGAATTCGTCCCCGCCGTATCGGCCGATGACATCGGAGCCGCGACAAGTCGCGAGTAAAACGGCGGTGAGCATCCGCAGCGCGTCGTCACCGACGGGGTGCCCGTAGGTGTCGTTCACGAGCTTGAAGTTATCGATGTCCATCATGAGCACGATGAGGGGCTGGTTCGTGAAGCGCGAGCGCGAGATCTCTTCTTCGAGCCGCGTCTTCAGATAGCGGTGATGGAAAAGGTTCGTGAGCGGATCGCGATCGGCGCGGCTCTTCGCGTCGCCGAACAATTGCGCGTTTTGGACGGCCAGGGCGAGCTGCTCGCCGATGGCGGTCAAGAGGCGCACGCTCGAGTCGTCGAAGGCACGTTCGCTGTACGATTGCGCGGACATCACGCCGATGCAGCGGTCTCCTAACCGCAGCGGCGCCATGGCGAGGGACCGCACCGAACCCCGATCGTTGCTATGGATGGTGCGGTGGGGCTGGCGGTTGATCTCGTCACCGGTCTGGAGGACGATAGGTTGGCGCGTCTCCATGACGCGCTTGGCGAACGAATTCTCGAGCGGGACCGCCTCGGTCTCGAGCACTTCGTCGCCTTCGATGACGAACTCGAGATGCATGGCTGTGCCGCTCTCCGCGGCGAGCGCGACGAAGAAGACCTTCGCGTCCATGACGCGACGCACTTCATTGCAGACGGTCTGGCACAGCGCGCGGATGGACAGCTGCGACGACAGGGCCCGCGAAACTTCGGCGAGGAGTTGGAGCTCTCTCGCGCGCTGGTCCGCGCGGCTCAAATGTTGCGAGTTCTCGACGGCGATGGCCGCCTGCTCGGCGATGGCGACCATGACGTCGCGATCGCGTTCGGTATAGGCGTGCGCGCGCGAGGACTGCGAGCATATGACGCCGATCGTGCGCGCGCCGATCCGCATGGGCACGGCGAGCGCCGACACGGGCGAATCGGTCGAATCGCCGCGCTCGATCCACGGATAACGGCGCCAATCCTCCGCCGTGCGCACAATGATCGGGGTGCCCTCGCGAAAGACGTGACCGGACAGCGAACCCTCAAGCGGAATCGAACCACCGCCCTCGACGAGTTTGTAGTGATCGACGCAATAGGGCAAGGTCATCTCGCCCTGCTCCCAGGCGCCGAGCGCCACGTAAAACGTGCCCGCATCCATGACGTTGCCGACCAAGCGGTGCAGTCGCGAGAAAAGCCTGCGCAAGTCGCGTTCGGCCGACAGCGCTCGAGCGGCTTCGAGCATGAGCCGCAGCTCCGTGCTCCGCGCGCGTGCTTCTTCGCCGACGAGTTTGCTGCGCACGGTCACGGCGGCCAGATCGGCTGCCGCGCTGACGAACTCGAGTTCCCGGTCGCCATACATCCCTTCGCGTCGCGTGCGCACCCCGATGTAGCCGAGGATCTTGCCATCGTGCCGCATGGGTGCGACGAGAATGGATCCGGCCCCATCGCCCGTGGATTGCAAGTAGCCGCCGGTCGGCAATTTGGGAAGCCGGCCGAAGAGCATCGTGCGACCGCTGCGCAACGCCTGGGTGACGAACTTGCGATCGATGATCGGCAGCGCATCGCGTTCGTCGACGTTGCGCTGATACTGAAGCCGGTAGCCGTCCGCGCTCGTCAGGTCAGCGGTCGCAGCGACGAGGATCGGAGCGTCGAGAAAATCGCGAAGCACGCCGTGGAGATTGGCGAAGAAATGATCTTCAGAGCCGGATGAAAGGGCGAGCAGGCGGCCGTAGAAGCCAGTCTGCGGACCCGGCGAGACATGCGCCGCTGAAGGTACGACGCCGGATGCTTGTGGGTCGTTCCCCTCGCCGAGCGACCGTGAGCCCCCCGAAAAAGGCTGCGAAGAGGCCATCGATTATCAGTGTCCCAACAAGTGTGACTGCTGCCCTTTCAACGTTGTGA
>JAJPHJ010000066.1 GCA_021325335.1 Pseudomonadota bacterium
ATCTCGAGCGATCCTTTCAATGCGTGCGGCGCGAGCTTCTCGTCTCCGTTCCCCCCCTGCAACTTTGCGCTCTTGCAGAGCAACTACCTCACGCTGATCCCGGGTCAAGCCGCCCAGCTGCAGAACACCAATCAGTTCGACACTCAGACGTTCAACTCGGTCATCCAAAAGGTGAACTTCAAGCGCCAGCTGACGCCGTCGAGCTTCGTCGAAGCTCGCGTCTTTCGGAACTATCTCAACTGGATCGACTGGTACGCGTGGGACCTCGGATCGTTCACCGACCAGTACTTCAACGAGCAGACACAAGAGCTCGGGGAAGCCTTCGACTATACGAACCAGATCACGAGCCGCAACGAGTTGAGCCTCGGCGGCGATGGCGGCGCCTACACCACGAATTACTGGATCAATTTTCCGAGCTTCGAACCGACCTACGAGCCGCTCGAAGATCTGGGCTGCCCGCAGGTCGCGCCGCTGCTCACGAATGATTTCACGAACTTCCCCGGCGTGGGCGGCTGTTACATCGCGCCGTACAATGCCGCCATCAACGCGGCGTTCGGTCTCGGGCTGCCGACCAGCCATGCGTTAGCGCCGCTGCAGAGCTACGTGGACAACGCCGGGTACTCCGATGCCCCGGTGCACAAGTGGGACCTCTGGGTGAAGGACCGCTGGCAGCCCAACGACCGCTTCACCCTCACGTTCGGGCTGCGGTGGGACCAAGAAGCGATCGGCTTTCCATCAGACGTTGCGCAGCAGAACACCACGTACTATTTCAACGATGCAGGCAACCTCGTGACGCTGCCTGGTCAATCCATCGGACCGGATGTCACGCGTCCGCAGCAGGTCAGTCCGCGCGTGGCCGCCACCTACCAGACGAGCGCGCGCGATACGTTCCGGATGTCGTTCGGCAAGAACATCGAGTTCGTGCCCCTGGCCGCCCTGCAGGATACCTACCGCCCGCCCGCGTCGCTGCAGAGCTGCAACATTTCGAGCGGCTGCTTCGTGCCGCTGCCGGGATTCGGAACGACCAATAACGTGCGCAACCTCTACCAGCAAGTGCTCTTGGATCTCACGACCAACGATTTCGCGCAGTACACACCGGTGCTGCCGCAGACCGCGATCAATTACGACTTTTCTTGGGAGCATGAGTTCGGTTCCGGCATCGAGCTGCGCCTCACCCCGTATTATCGTAAAGGCTTCAACTACGTCGTCGGCAACCAGCCCTTGCTCTTCACATTGCCGAGCGGCACCCCGGTCTTCGGCCCCGCCAAAGAAGAGAACGCCGGTATCAACGAAAACACCGGCGTCGAATTCGCCCTGCAACGCGACGTGGACGTCGGCTTTTCAGGCTTGCTCGATGCGACCTACGACAACACGCTCGCGAACTACGACGGCGATTTCTTCCCTTCGGTCAATAACGCCGCGATCGCCGCAAATCACTTCTTCCACATCACGTACGTGGCGCCCGTGACTGGCACGCTGAATCTGGTCTACGATTCCCGCAGCGGCTGGCACGCGTCTGCCACCGTCAATTACGAGTCCGGCTACCGTTACGGCGTCGGCACGAAGACCTTCACCTTTGGCGCGAACGGGCTGCCGGAGCAAGTGCTGAACACGGATCTCGTTTCTATCTCATCGGAAGCATACTATTTCACCGATCCGACGAACCCAGGGACAGTCGAGCACCCCAATATCGTCGCCTCGCGGGGGACGCCCGAAGGCCCGGATCCCGGAAGTCTTTTCGGGCCTGCGATCGCAACCGTCGGCCTGTCCATCGCGCACACGCTCGGCGCCGGCCTGCACAACTCCGAGGTCGGCGTGCGCGTCGAAAACCTCCTTGGGAATTATTCGCCGACGACGATACCTGCCAACCTCTACTACATCCCGCAGGGGATCGGTGGATACGGTCCGGGGTCGGGTACGAACCTCAACCAGTGCGCGCCTCACCAAACGTATGGCTGCGAGCCGTTCATGTACAACCAGAGCGCATACCCGTACGAGAGCGAGCCCAGCGGGCCGCCTCGGCTCTTCACGCTCTATTACAGCATCAAGTACTAGCGCGCGCCTTCGGTGCCAAGCCACAGGATGCGGTCGAACGTCACGGCGTCGACCGCATCGGGCTTTTGAAAGTCAAAACCCGACGTCGCCGCTCTCCACCATCTCGCGTCACGGAGCGGCCTTACCGCTGCGCTCTTTTCCGTTCGGGCGTCCGCACACGCGGCGACGAGATCCGCATGCGCCGGCGAACGGCACAAGATGCCCGGCACGATCGGCCGGTACGGGCGCATATCCGCTTGCCGCTCGAACGCATCGGCCATCGGTCGCGCGTTTGCGTCGAAGATCCCAAGGTGGTCGATCCCCAAGATGTCTTCCATCGTGCGTATCATCGAGACGGTTGTGTAGAAGGTCGAATCGACCGCATGGCGGCGGGTGTACGCCGAGATGACCTGTGCGATCGTCCGGTGTGAGTCCACGTGATCCGGTCCGTCTTGCGCGTCGTCTTCGACCACGAAGATGGCGGTGTTCTTCCAATATGGAGAGTCGCTCACGGCGGCGACGAGCTCACCGAGCGCGTAGTCGTTGCCCGCGATCTGCGATTCGGGCGTGTTCAGGCCGCCTACGTTCGTGCCGAAGTTTCCGAAGTGGTCGGTCGGCAGATCCACGGCCTCGAAGCTCGGTAAATCGCTGCGACGCACGTATCCGTCGAACTCGCGCTTCCACTCCTCGAAGCGGTATTGATCGGGCACGTCGAGATCCCAACCGCGGTAATACAGGTCGGTTCGGCCCCACAGTTCCCTTTGCACCGGAATCGCCTGAATCAGATGCGAGGCGTAGGGCGTGCGCGAGGTGCGCAGATAGTACGGGGCCTTGCGGTTGTAAAAGAGCAGACTCGTGTACATCCCGTAGTGACGGAGCGTCAAACCCGCTCGCAACACCGCATCCCAGATGAAGCCGCCCCGCGCGCCGCGGTCCAAGTCACCTGCACCCTCGGTCGCGCCGATGTCCTTGTCGCCCGGAAGGATCGTCGAGCCGCCGCTCGGGTCGAAGAGCGTCGTGATCCGCACGGCGGACGGCGTGTGCGGCCCGAACACCGGCAGCGACATATTGATGTTGCGCGGTTCGCCTTGCCATTCGGTGGTAAAGCCGCCGTTGCCGTAGTCGAACGCGACCGTCTTCGCGTTGTAGTCGTTCGCGCGCGCCTGCAGCGTCCAGCTCCACCCGTCTCCCGAAACGTCGCCGCTCGCGAAAAAGTCATCGAGCGTGACGAATTGCGATGCGAGCGCATGATTGTTCGGGGTGAGAGGCCGGCCGAACTGGACGAGCCGCGGATCGCCGTTGCCCGGGCGTAGGTCGCCCAGCACCTGGTCGTACGTGCGGTTCTCCTTCATCACGAAGATGACGTGTTTGATATGCGCATGCAAGAAGGCCATCATCTGCGCGTCACCCGCTGGGACGCTCTGGCCGAACCCGTTGTTCCGATCCACCATCGCGGAAAGCGCGGCGAGTTGCGACGCGTCCGGCACCCGCAGCGTCAGCAGTCCTGCCTTTTCAAGGTTGTACACGTAGCCGTTCGCGCCGTCAGGCAGCGGTAGCGGATTATCTGCGTCGTCGATCGAGTAGGCGGTCGGTCCCGCCGGCGACTTTGTGTTGACGACGTACAACGTGCGGCCGTCCGGACTAACGCTGACGCTGCTCGGATACCACCCGGTGGGTATGCGACCCATAACTGTGCCCGACGCGAGATTCACGAGCGCCACCGCGTTCTCGCCGCCGAGCGTGACGTAGAGCGTCTTGCCCGCTGGATCGAGCGCCAACGCATTCGGATTGGCACCCAGATACGGATCACCCGGGCGTGACAGCGAGATCGTGCGCGCGAGCGTTGCCGTTGCCGTGTCGATGACATCGACGGCGTCAGCGTCGCCGTTGGCGACGTACAGCGCGGAGCCGTCAGCCGAAAGCAGCATCTTGTTCGGCGCGCCACCCACGCGGATGTAACGCTCGCCGCCTCGACCCATGACGACGACCTGCCCGTCGCGCAGACTGCTCACGTAGATCGGCGTGCTCCCTGCTTTGGTTTTGCCCACTGCAATCCAGAACGGGTATTCGCCGCGAGCAACGCGGCCGCCGGGCGTGAACAGGCGGATCTCTCGCACGGCTCGGCGAGACGCGACGTCGACAACGGAGAGTGAGTCGTTTTGCATGTTGGCGACGTAGAGCGTTCTGCCGTCGGCACTCGTGGCGATGCCCGCCGCCACCGCTGGAAATGGAAGACCTTGAGCAGTCGCGCGCGGGCCTGCGGCAGGCGTATGCTTGAGCAGGCCGCCGTCTTGCGTGGACAGCGGGGCGTTCGGTTTTGTGTTGTGTCCGAGCTCGATAGATGGTGCATCAGGTAGCCATGTCTGGTCGGCCGACACCGCCGGGCCTCGCGCGGCTTTGAAGATGTAGACGCGATCTTCGGGTCCGCCGGAGACGTAGAAGCGACGGCCCTGTGGATCCCACGCGATTCCGTCGTACGCGAATGGTACCCAAAGAGCGTGGACGAGCTTTGGCCGGCCGCTGCGGATGTCATACACGAAGATCCATTGCGCTCCGGGCGTCGTGACATTCGTTGCGAGGCCGCTTACCGGATCGAGCACATCGTGGACGATCGCTTTCCCAGCCGTGGAGAGATAGCTCGAGTCGTAACCGGTTGTGAGAACGAGCAGCGCGGTGCCGTCAGGGCTCACCACTGTGGTCACCGCGCCGTCAGCGTCTGCGGAACCATCGGCGCGCAAGCCTGTGGGAAGCCGTTGCAGGCGCGACCCTAAAGCGGCCGTGGGGGTGAGCAGCTGCCCGGTTGGGAGACGCACGGCGGCGGCAGCACCGGTTGCAATCGTGCAGATCGCAACGGCCATGAAGAACAACGCGATCGCTCGGCGCACGCGTGCTCGGTGAGGAGAGCTCAGGCCGGGCGTTCGGGCGCCCGATCCTTCAGGGCAATACGCGGTAGCGAGCTTCCAGGCCCGGGAGCAAATGGACGTTGAACTCGCAGACCACAAGCCAGAGGCCTGGATCGTCCGGCACCATGTCCGCGACCTGGTGCGGCGTCACCAAGCCTACGGTATCGACGCGATTGCCTTGTGAGATGACGGTCTGCCCATCCCACGTCGGCGCATGACCATCCAGGTCGTTCTGCGTTGAGAGCAGGTACCAGCGCACGTGTTGTCCGCGACGCATGTCAGGAATGGGCATGTTGCCGAACACGAAACCGTTAAGCGTTGGAAACGCGTTGCTCAGGTCGAGGAGTATCCCTTTCGCGGAAATGCGCCTCGGATTGACGCTTGGATCCCCCAGATTTCTTGGAAACAGGAAACTTCTCGCCTCCGCTTGGACGGAGAACAAGGCGATGATCTCCCGGTCCACGTCTCGCGGTGAACCGTCGGCGCGGGCTGCACCCGAGCGCGTGACGATCAGCGGGCCGATCAAGCCGGCGTTTTGATCCTTGGTTTCGTCCACGCTGGACTCATATGTGTACAGCACCGAGCTGCCATCACGCGGACCCGGTCCATCCGCTGCGCGGATGGGCCATCGGTAGGTAACGGTGCTCCCAGGGGAGACTGCGGCCGCCGCGGGGCGTGAGAGGAGCCCTGCCGGCGCGATATCCACCGGGAATCGTGTGTTGTTTCGAAAGACCACAGTCACCGTGTCGCCGACCTCGGCATGAATGGTCGGACCCACCAGCCCCTCGTACGAATCCTGGGCCGCTCGCACAAGCAATTTCGTGAACGAGGCATCGGTGTATTCCCGGTAGATCGCTTTGTGGTAGACCCATCCCAATTGCGAGGGTGCAAGCGGGGGGAGCGGTCTGCCAGCGATGAGATCGGCATGGTGCGGGGCATAGCTCCACATCACTTCGTCCGCGGCGATGTAGTGGATGCGCTCTTGCGCGAGCGCCGCGTGCGCGAGGAAAAGCGAGGCGATCGCGCTGAGGGCGAAAACGAGCGCCGGTCTCACGGCAGCACCTGATACCGAGCAGCCATGCCGCGGTCGAGGTGCACGTTCACGTGGCAATGGAAGAGCCATATTCCCGGGTTGTCCGGCGTCATGTCGGCGACGACCATCGTCATCGGGCTGAGCGAGACGAGGTCCGTGCGCATGCCGTTGGAGACGACGGTCTGACCGTGCCAGTGGGGCGTGTGGAAGTCGAAATCGCTCATCGTCGACATGAGGTACCAGCGCACGCGTTGCCCCAAGTGCAACACGGGCGTGGGCATGTTGCCAAAACTGAGGCCATTGATCGAATAGAACTCGTCGTCGAGGGTAAAAGGCGCGCCGGGTTTGAGGTGCCGTGCATTGATCTTCGGGTCGGCGATGTTGATCGGGTAATAGCGGCTCGAATTCTCATCGAATTCGGAGAACATCGCGAAGATCTCCTGATCCACGTCTTTTGGAGATCCGTCGGGCTTGGCCATCCCCTTGGCCGTCACGACGATCGGGCCGACGGGCCCGCTGTTGATGTCGTTGACCTCGTCGAAATGGGAGTGATACATCCAAACCACCGAACTGCCGTCGCCGGGCCCAGGGCCCGCGCGCGCTGGGACTTGCCAGGTGTAGGTGAAGGTCTTGCCCGTCGACACGCGATCGCCCGGCTTGTTCCCCGCCGGGATGCCGTCTTGGTACGGCGCACCTTCGGATGATTTCGTGTAGAAAAGTCCGTGGGCGTGCACCGTCATCGGAAAGCGCGCGTTGTTGCGGAAGACGACGACGACCGTGTCCCCGACCTCGGCGCGGATGACAGGACCCAGGATCCCCAAATACGCATCGGCAGCCGGGCGCGGTTTGAGATGTTTGAACGTCGCGTCCGTGTACTCGTGATAGACGGCCTTGTGAAAGGTCCAGCCCAGTTGCTGCGGCAGGAGCGGCGGCAGCGGACTCTTCGTGATGAGGTTCGTTCCGCTGGGCACGTAGTTCCACAGCACCTCGTCTGCCGCGATGTAATACGTCCGCACGCGTGCCTGAGACGGGCTCATATAAACGCACAACAACAGCGCCACGAACAAAGCGGCGCGCCTCAACTGACGGGGCATGGTCAATACCTCCAACGCTCGGTGGCAAAGCGCGAACCGTGTGTCACGCGTTATTGTGCGCGGCGCCCCGCGTCGCCTTCGTCGAGTCGGCGACTAGCGCGATACTTTTCCAGGGGCTCGCAAGCCGCGGCCCCAAGCTTGCCGCAAGGAACATGGCCGACGTCATTGTGATCGGTGCCGGCATGGCGGGCGTGACGGCTGCGCGGGCGCTTGCGCGCGCAGGGCTTCGCGTTCGCGTTCTCGAGGCGCGCCACCGCGTCGGCGGGCGCATCCACACCCTACGCGACTTCTGCGAAGCGCCGGTCGAAGCGGGTGCCGAGCTGATCCATGGCGCTCGCGCCCAAATCTGGCCCGAGGTGCGCGCAGCCGGCTTGACCGTGAGGCCGAGCCCGCATGGCATGACCGCGATGATGGTCGACGTCGGTGCCGGCGCGCGGTGGTTGCCGATCGCACTGCTGGACCCGCAAACCTGGCCGGCGTTTGGCGTGTTGCGCCGCCTTGCGCGAACCGAAGCCCGCGACCTGTCCGCTCGCGAGTTCATCGAGCGCCGCGGCTATCGCGGTCGCGCGCGAACGCTGGCGGAGATGGCGCTCGCGTCGCATCTTCCCGGAAGCCTCGATGAGATCGGCATCCATGGTTTCCTCGCCGACGGCGTGCTCGAACTCGAGACCGGTCTCGATCACCGCGTCAATGAAGGCTACGATCGCGTCGTCGGGCACGTCGCTCGCGAGCTCGATATCGAATTCGGCTTCGTCGCGCAGACGATCGAATGGTCAAACGACCTGGTCGTCGTTCGCGAGCGCGACGGAAGCGAGCGGTCAGCACGCGCTGCCATCACCACCATCCCACCCGGCGTCTTGCAATCGGGCGCGGTTCGCTTTGAGCCCGAGCTTCCGCAGGCCAAGCGCGACGCGCTGGCGGCGATGGTTATGGGCCCGGCGCTCAAACTCGTCATGCGTTTCGAGGAATCGTTTTGGCCGCGCCGGCTGGCGTTGGTCGGCAGCGGAGTCGGCCCTGTCACTGTATATTGGAACGTCTTCTACGGCAGCAAGATCCGGGCAGCGGTTCTCAGCGCGTACTGCACGGGGCCGCGTGCAGCCACGCTCGCCCGTTTGAACGAGGATGAGCTTGTCGCAACGGTCGTCGACGATCTGCTTCGGCATTTTCCGAAGGCGCGGCCGAAGCTCGCTGCATGGCGGCGCATCGACTGGAGCCGCGATCCCTTCGCGAGCGGCGGTTACACGTTCTTGCGTCCGGGGGGTGCGCAAGCGCGTGCGCGTCTGGCGGCGGCCGACACCGGCGCGCTCCTTTGGGCAGGCTCGGAAACAGCGACGCAGCCGATCGCCGCGACCGTCGCTGGCGCATATGCGAGCGGGCTTCGCGCTGCTTCCGAGGTCATTGCCATGCTTGTCCCGGCCCAGCCTTGACCGGGTTTGCTTCCTTTGATATACTACCGGAGCGCCATATTTCGGGCATTCCACCCCTACATCAGGAGTCTATCATCGTGTCCTTCGTCATGGATCTCCAGCGCTTCGCCCACAAGAAGGGCCTCGGGTCATCGCGCAATGGCCGAGACTCGCAGAGCAAGCGTCTGGGCGTCAAGAAATTCGGCGGCGAACGCGTCATCGCCGGCAACATCATCCTGCGCCAGCGCGGCACGCAATATTATGCCGGCGCAAATGTCGGAATGGGCAAAGACAACACGCTGTTCGCGCTCATCGACGGCACCGTCGAGTTCGTGCGCCGCGGGCGCGACGGGCAAACGGTGCGCATCGTGGCAGCCGAGCTCGCCGGCGCGAAGCCTTAGCAGCCACGGACGACGCTTGCGATCACTCGGGCCGGCCTTTGCGTCGGTCCGTTTTATTTTGAAGCACGACGCCTGATGTTCATCGATCAAGCACGATTGACGGTGCAAGGGGGGAAGGGCGGCAACGGCTCCGCTTCGTTTCGGCGCGAGAAATACGTGCCGCGCGGCGGGCCCGATGGGGGCGATGGCGGTCGCGGCGGTTCGATTTACCTCGTCGCCGATCCGCAGCGCACAACGCTGAGCGAATTTCGCCACAAGAAACGATTCGTCGCGCAAGACGGCGGGGATGGTGCCGGTTCCAACTGCCATGGCAAGACCGGGGCGGACATCGATGTATTCGTGCCGTGCGGAACGCTCGTGTCGGAGGACGGCAAACTCATCGCAGACCTGAGCCGCCCGGGCGATCGCGAGTGCGTGGCGCGAGGCGGCCGCGGCGGCCTTGGCAATTCCCACTTCGCGACGCCGACGCATCAAGCGCCGCGCTTCGCTCAACGCGGTGAACCTGGCGAGCAGCGCGAGCTGGACCTGGAGCTCAAACTCCTCGCCGATGCGGGCATCGTCGGAGCGCCCAACGCGGGCAAGTCCACCCTGCTCGCCGCGGTGTCCGCGGCGCGCCCGAAAATAGCGGATTATCCGTTCACGACGCTCGAGCCGCAATTGGGCGTGGTCACCGTCGATATCGATGCGAGCTTCGTCCTCGTCGACGTCCCCGGATTGATCGAAGGTGCAAGCCAAGGGGCCGGACTCGGGGATCGCTTCCTCGCGCACGTCGAGCGCACGCTCGTTCTCGTGCACCTCATCGATGGCGCGGCGAGCCCGCAGGAAGCGCTCGCCCAGCTCGCCATGATCGAACGTGAACTGGAGCTTTGGAACCCTCGGCTGCTGGCGGTGCGCCGCATCCTCGCCGTGTCCAAGCTCGATCTGCCTGCAGCGCAGCGAACGCTCGAAGCCGTGCAGCAGACGACGACCCAGCGCGTCTTCGGCATCTCCGCGGCGACCGGTGCCGGCGTCAAAGAACTCATCGGCACCGTCTACAACGCGATCCAAGCCGAGCGCACGCACGCCAAGGAGCGCGTGGCCGAAGTGGTTTTGCGTCCCCAGGAGAAGCCGACGACCTCAACCGTGTCCATCGTCAAGGAAGGGCACGCCTTCCGCGTGCGTGGGCGCGCGATCGAGCGGGTCGCAGCGATGACCGATCTGACGACGGACGAAGGACAAGCGTATTTCCATCGGGCGTTGGTCCGCGTCGGTGCGCGTCGCAAGCTCGAGCGCGCGGGCGCGCGGCCGGGCGACCGCATTCGCGTCGGCGACCAAGAGCTCGTCCTCTCATGACGCGCGAACAACTCGGCATCTTCGGAGGCACGTTTGACCCCATCCATGTCG
Organism: Pseudomonadota bacterium; assembly: GCA_021325335.1. Classification (GTDB taxonomy): domain Bacteria; phylum Vulcanimicrobiota; class Vulcanimicrobiia; order Eremiobacterales; family Eremiobacteraceae; genus JAJPHJ01. The sequence goes on from JAJPHJ010000066.1 coordinate 10,255, forward strand.
GGCATCTCTTCGTCGCCAACGCCATCGCGGTCCAGGCGAAGCTCGATCGAATCCTGTTCGTGCCGGTCGGCGACCCCGCGCACCGCCGCACCCACGCCTCGGCCGCCGATCGATCCGCGATGGTCAAAGCCGCGATCGCAGACAACGATCGATTTGCGGTCGACGAGACCGCGCTGCATCAAGCAGGCCCGGTCTACACGGCTGACACGATGCCGCTTCTCCAAGCGGCGCACCCCGCGGCGGAGCTTTCCTTCATCGCCGGGGTCGATTCGCTCGTCGCAAGCCCTTGGAGACGCCTCGAGGATGTGGTTGGCGCGCTGCGACGCTTTTACGTGGTGGTCCGCCACGGCACGAGGGAAAGCGACCTGAAGGCAACGCTCGACGCCCTGCCGAGCGAGCTTGCGGAGCGTTTCGAGTTCGTGCGCTTGCCCTTGGTCGACGTGTCGTCGACCTCGATCCGCGCTCGGCTGGCGAAAGGCGAGCCGATCCGTTATCTCGTTGCGGATGCGGTGGAGCGATACATCGAGGAGCGGGGCGTGTACGACAAGACGCACGAATAAATTCGCGCGTCCTACATTGCGTTCGAGTTAGTTCGAGCCGAAGGCCGGAAACGAGAACGTGCCGATCGCGACCGGACGGGCCGAGGTTCGGCTCCCAAAGCGGCTTGACAAGCCGAAAAGGCGAATGCGGATGTTGCCCGCCGCGCGAACAAGCCTGCGCAGACGGGGGCCTTGCAACAGCGCCTCGTGCAAACCGCGCGAGAACGGATCGTCAGAACGAAATCCAGGCATAGGATGAGCGACGGTGCGTCGCTGTCTACTACTATAATCGATTGCGAGTTGGACCACAATGCCGAACATCAGGTCGATACGCGCTCGGTGATGCAGCTCACGCGATTACGTGCGGCGGTGTGTTGCATCGCATTCTCGGCGCTGATGCTAAGCGGTTGCTCGCTCGCACCGCCCAAAGCCGATAATGCCTCGGCTTTGCGCGAGATCGCGAACCACGACGACGGAGCCGAGCTCGTCGTCGAGGGACGCGTCTTGCGCGTGCTGCCCACCTCGGCTGGACCGAGCGGTGCTCACGAGCGCTTCATCCTCCAAGTCGCCAGCGGAGCCACGACGTTGCCGCTGTTCGTCGCCGACAATATCTCGATCGCTGCCGCGGCACCGCTCCACACCGGCGATCTTGTCGTCGTCAAAGGTGAACTTGCGTTTGACGATCTCGGCCCAGTGTTGCACTGGACGCACCGCGACCCGCGGCTGCGTCACCAGCCGGGTTTCGTCGAGGTCGGTGGCCACGTCTATGAGTGAACCGCTGACAAAAATCGCGCTCGCATCCCGGTCTCCCCGTCGCAAGCAGCTCCTCGAGGCGTTAGGTCTAGACGTCGAGGTCATCCCGAGCGCGTACGACGAGGCTACGGCCACAAATGATGGATCGCCCGGCGAGGCCGCGCTGCGCCACGCGCTGGGAAAGGCGCGGATGGCGCACGCCGGCGGTCCGCCGGTCCTCGTCGCCGCCGATACGATCGTGTCGCTCGACGGGGAGCTGCTCGGCAAGCCTAAAGATGGCCGGGAAGGGCGTGCGATGCTGCGCCGGCTTTCCGGGCGCGAACATTCTGTCTTCACGGGTTTTGTCGTGCTGGACCGATCCAACGGCCAAAGCCGCAGCGGGGTTGAATCCACACTCGTGCGTTTCTTGCCGCTCGAACCCGAGCAGATCGATGCCTACGTCGCCTCGGGCGATCCGCTGGACAAGGCGGGTTCGTACGGCATCCAAGGCCGCGGTGCGCTGCTCGTGGCATCCATCAACGGCGACTTTTACGCGGTCATGGGCTTGCCGCTCGCGCGCATCGGCGCGAGCTTGCGCGAACTCGGCTACCGCCTGCCGGCGTCATGATTTTGTTCGAGCGGCTCTACGCGGAGATCGCGCCGGAAGTGAGCATCGACCTCGGAACGGCGAACACGCCCGTCCACGTGCGCGGTCATGGCGTGCGTCTCGTCGAACCGACGGTCGTCGCGATCGATACCGACACGGGTCAAGTCGTCACCGTCGGCGAGGGCGCAAAACAGATGATCGGGCGCACCCCGCGTGCGATCACGGTCATCCGGCCGCTGCGCAACGGCGTGATCTCGAACTATCGCTACACAGAAGCTCTGGTGTCCACCCTCCTCGGCCGGGCGCTTCGCGGCAAGCCGCTCTTGCCGCCGCGGGTCATCGTGGGCGTGCCCGGAGCGGCGACGGAAGTCGAGAAGAAAGCGGTGCGCGAAGCCGCCCGAGCGGGCGGCGCGGGGCGCGTGTACTTCGTGCCCCAGGCGATGGCGGCGGCGATCGGCGCCGGGCTTCCCGTCCTCGACGCGCGCGGCAGCATGATCGTCGACATCGGGGGCGGCACGACCGAGCTCGCCGTCATCGCGCTTGGCGGCACCGTGGCCGCGCGCTCGATCAAATTGGGCGGCGATCACGTGGACGATGCCATCATCGCCTACCTGCGCGCGACGCGCAACTTCCAGATCGGCGAGCGGACAGCCGAATCGTTGAAGATCGCTCTCGGATACTATGGCCGGCCGCTCGGTCGAGCAGCGGTGACGGTGATGGGTCAAGACACGCGACACCTGCGGCCGGGAACGCTTGAAGTGCGCGAGGAAGATGTCGGAGCCGCGATGGCGGAACCGCTCGGCCAGATCGTGGACCTCGTGCGCGGCCTCCTGGAGCAGACGCCGCCCGAAATCGTCCGCGACCTCGCCGAGCACGGCATCGTCCTTGCAGGCGGCGGGGCCTCGATCGCAGGTCTCGCGCCGACGCTGGCGCTCATCACGGGCATTCCCGTGCGGGTCGCGGAGCGGCCGATGCTCTGCGTCGCGCTCGGTGCCGCCCAAATCCTGCGCGATCGCAAACTGTTCGCGGCGCTGTTCCCGGTGCCGCAATCTCTGATCGGTAGGTGGTGGCGATCGCTTCGTTTTGGGATGAGAGAAAGCTCCTCGTTTTCGTCTCGCTGATCATCATCGCGTCGTCGGCCATGCTGCTCGAGATCAATGCCGCTCGTCAAGGCGAGCGGAGTTTGAGCGACGAGGTCGTCAACAGCGTTGTGGTGCCCGTGCAAAACGTTCTCGTCCAAGCCGGCTCGGACGTCGCCCTCACCTTTGAGAATCTCGCGCACGCGGGTCAGATGGCATCGCGGAATGCCGCGCTCGCACGAAAGGTCGAGCAGCTGGCCGCTCGCAACGAGCGCCTGCAAGACCATGCCGCGGAAAACGTCGAGCTGCGCCGCATGTTGGGACTCGCACAGTCGCTGCCGCAAGCCACCATAGCTGCAGACGTCGTGGGCTACGCACCCGAAGGTTCGCGCCGGGAGATCTCGCTCGACCGCGGTTGGCGTGACGGGGTGCGCCGCGACGCCGTCGTCCTCACCGCCGAGGGGCTCGTCGGCCGAGTCATCGATGCGGGCGCGCACGACGCCCACGTGTTGCTCATCATCGATCCGACGAGCAACGTGCCTGCCTACCTGCGGGTCGCGCGGAGTTGGGGGATAGCAACTGGCACGTGGCAGCACATCCGGATGAAATATATCGGTCAGGACGTCAAAGTCCGGGCCGGCGACAAGGTCATCACAGGACAAGGCGAAGTCTATCCAAGCGGCGTGGTGATCGGGACCGTGCTTGAAGTCGATCGCAAGGACAACGCCCTCTACCAGTCGGCGGTCGTGAAGCCTGCCGTTGATTTCTTCGGGCTCACGCACGTCCTCGTGCTGCGGCGCACGTGAGCTCGCACAGCCCCGCGGCGCTCGAGCGGCTGCGCCCCGAGCACCAGCACAAGGTCGAGCGGATCCAACCGCAGGACGCCGAGGTCTGGACACCGCCGCGCTTTTGGGTGCTCGTCTTGCTCGCCATCGCGGCTATCCTGATCCAAACCACGCTGCTTCGCTTGGTCCCCTTGCGGGGCGCCACGGTCAGTCTCCTTACGGTCATGCTCGTTTGGACCGGCTTGCGCTGCGGCGTCACCACCGGGGGCCTCCTCGGCTTGATCGCCGGACTCGTGGAAGATGCGCTCGGCGGAAGCGGAGCCAACGTGCTCGGCACGACGCTCGTCGGCTTTGGCGCCGGCCTGCTCAACTCGCGTTTTTTTGCGGACTCCCTGCCCGTGTTCGTCTCTGCCGTCGCCGGAGCCACGGTCCTTCGCGCGCTGACGACGTACCTCGTGCTCGAGTTTGGATTCGGTGAGCGTGGATTGTTCCATCGCTCGTCGCACGAGCTCGTGTGGCAGCTGTTGCTCAACGTCGTCGCCGCTGCGCTCATCCTGCTCGGCCTGCGTGCCTATGCGCACGCGCGGCGGTAGCGCGCGGTGGCCGGTTCGCTTGCAGCGCGCGACGAGTCGCGGGCCCCACGCGTCCGCCGCACGATCGTGCTCGCGGCTGGCATCGTCATCGCGCTCGCCATCCTCTTCGCCCGGCTCGTCTCGTTGCAGCTGAGCCACGGTGCGTACTACGAAAGGCTTGCCAATCTCAATCAACTGCGCACGATCCCGGTAAGCGCGCCGCGGGGCGTCCTCTACGATCGCAACGGCGTCGTGATCGTCCGCAATCGCCCTTCGTTCGTCGTGCAGATCGTGCCGATGCAGGTCAAGGATCCGCAACAGGAGCTGGGAGCGCTCGCGGCGCTGCTTGGATTGCAGCAAGACGAGCTCTGGCGTCGCGTCCTTTACCAAAACGGCGTCACCTATCAAAGCTTCGACGCTCTCGCCGAGAACATTCCGCTCGGCCCCATCAACGTGGCGGAAGATTTGACGCCGGCCGAGGTCGGGCGCTTTTCCGAAGCTGCCGACCGTTTCCCGGGCATGGACGTCGAGCTGATCCCGGTACGTCAATATCCGCACCGCACGCTTGGTTCCCACTTCTTGGGTTACGTCGGGCAGATCACCGAGGCCGAGTACAAGCAGCGCCGGGCGCATGGCTACGGGCCGAACGACGTCGTGGGCGAGGACGGCCTTGAGTACACCTACGACCGTTGGCTGCGCGGTCGCGAAGGCGGCCGGCGGATCAAGGTCAACTCGGCGGGCGAGGCCGTGGCCACATTCCAATCGTTCCCGGCGGTTTCGGGAAACGATCTCGTGCTCAACGTCGACTGGCATCTGCAAGAGGCGGCTGAAACCGCAATGGCTCGCCAGATCGGCATCATCGCCAAACGCGTCGGACAACGCACGGGCGGCGCGGCCATCGTCGAGGATCCCAACACCGGCGCCATCCTGGCCTTTGTCAGCCAACCGAACATCGACCCGAACGATTTTGCGGCCGGCATCACCCAGAAGCGCTACAACGCATACCTCAACGACCCGCTGCGCTCGCTCTTCAACCGAGCCATCGCGGGCGCTTATCCCACGGGTTCGACGTTCAAGCTCATCACCTCGTCCGCGGCGCTTGGCAGCGGCCTCATGGATGCGTCCTCGACGCGCTATTGCGGCGGCGCGTTCGACCTCAACGGCTTCATCTTCAACGACGACCGCGCGGGCGGTCACGGCACGCTCGACCTGACGAGCGCCATCTCGGAGTCGTGCGACGTCTTCTTCTACCAAGTCGGCCACGAACTCGGCATCGACCGTCTCGACCGCTACGCGGCCGCATACGGCATCGGCGCGCAGACCCGCATCGATCTTCCCGGCGAAACGTCGGGCATTCTCCCGACCCCTGCGTGGAAGCAACGCGAGTATAAGGATGAGTGGTATGGCGGCGACACGGTGAACATGGCGATCGGCCAAGGATATCTCGAAGCGTCGCCGATCCAAATGCTCAAGGTCGTCGGTGCGGTGGCCAACGGCGGCACGCTGTACAAACCGCAACTCGTCAGGCAGATCAAGGATCCCCACGGTCGCGTGCTCGCCACGTTCGCTCCGGTCGTGGAAGGTCGAGTGCCGGTTTCTCCGGACGACCTGGCCATCATCCGCAAGGGCATGCTTGGTGCCATCGAAAGCGGCTACGGCACCGCCTACAACGTGGAGATCCCCGGATTTCACTACGCGGGCAAGACTGGAACTGCAGAAAATGTTCCCACGGGCGATAACCCATCCGGTCGCAACCACGCGTGGTTCGTGTGCTTCGCGCCGTATGAGAACCCGAAGATCGCCGTGGTCGTGTTCATGGATCAGAGCGGCGGTTTCGGTGCGGTGAATGCGGCGCCGGTAGCGCAGGCGATCGTGCAATCATACTTTCATATCAGGAGCGCGGGACCGAGCGGCAGCGGAATCCGCGATTGACGGCGCGAAAATGAAGAACATGCAGGCTTCGACGTTCCCCCTTGCCGATTCCATGCGGCGGCTCGGTACGGAAAGCGCGTTCGTGGTGCTCGCTCGGGCCAAAGCGCTCGAAGCGCAAGGGCGCAGCATCATCCACCTGGAGATAGGCGAACCGGATTTCGACACGCCCGAACACATCAAACAGGCGGCCATCGAGTCGTTGCGGGCCAACCGCACGCACTACACGCCGGCTGCCGGCATCGCCGAGTTGCGCAGCGCCATCGCGAAGTACGTGCAACAAACCCGCGGCGTCAGCGTCCTGCCCGATCAGGTCGTCGTCGCACCGGGCGCGAAGCCGATCATCGCTGCGGTGCTCATGGCCCTCTTGAACCCGGACGACGAAGTCATCATCCCCGATCCGGCATACCCGGCGTACCGTTCCATCGTCACCTACGTGGGGGCGCGCCCGGTCTCGCTGCCGCTGCTCGAGTCTCGCGACTTTCGTTTTGAGATCGACGCGCTGGAAGCGGCCATCACGCCCAAGACCAAGATCCTCGTGCTCAACTCGCCGCACAACCCGACCGGCGGAATCCTCACGGCGGAAGATATTTCTGCGATCGCCGCCATCGTGCGCAAGCACGACCTCTTGGTCATCAGCGACGAGATCTACAGCAGGCACGCGTACGACCGCGCCTTCGCGTCGTATTACGGTCTGGCCGCAATGCCGGAGCGCACGGTCCTCATCGATGGCTGTTCGAAGGCATGGGCGATGACCGGCTGGCGTCTTGGTTTCGGTGTCATGCCGCTCTCCATCGCTGAAGCCGCGACGGCGCTCATCCTCAATACGGTGTCGTGCACCGCGACCTTCGTGCAAGATGCGGCAATCGCGGCGCTGACCGGTCCCGACGAACCCGTGCAAGAGATGCACGATGAGTTCTTGCGCCGCCGACGCCTGCTCGTGGACGGGCTCAATGCCATTCCCGGCGTGACCTGCCGCATGCCGGGCGGAGCGTTTTACGTCTTCCCCAACGTCTCCGCGATCGAGCCCGACGATCTCAAGCTCGCTGACTATCTGTTGAACGAAGCGGGTGTTGCGACGCTCGGCGGCTCGACCTTCGGGCCGCACGGCAAAGGGTTCTTGCGCCTGTCCTACGCCAACTCAGAGGAAAATCTGCACGAGGCGCTGCGGCGCATGCGTGCCGCGCTTGCCACCTACAAGCGCTCATAGTCCCATCGCCCCTTTGACCTCGGCGAGCGTCTTCATGGCGACCGACCGGGCGCGCGCCGTGCCGTCTCCCAAGATCTCCTCGACGAGCGCGCGGTTGGATTCGAAACGGGCGCGCCGTTCGCGGATGGGTGCCAGATACGCGTTGAGATGGCGCGCCATGTCGGCTTTGTCTTCGACGCATCCGAGCCTGCCCGTGCGGCAGCGCAGAGCGATGTCGTCGGCCGCCGCGGCGTTGAACACGCGCTGGAAGAAGAACACCGGGCACGTCTCGGGGTGACCGGGGTCGGTCTTGTGGATCTTCGTCGGGTCGGTGAACATCGTCTTGATCTTCGCGTTGGTCGCCGCTTCGTCGTCCGAGATGAGAATCGCGTTCTGATATGACTTGCTCATCTTGCGGCCGTCGGTGCCGGGCACGAGCGGTGTGTCGGAGAGCAATGCCTCGGGCTCCGCGAGCACGGGTCCATAGAGATGATTGAAACGCCGCACGATCTCGCGAGACAACTCGAGGTTGGGGAGCTGGTCCTGGCCGACCGGCACGCGTTCGCCGCGCACGATCGCGATATCGACCGTTTGCAGGATTGGATATCCCAAGAAGCCGTGCGTCGCGACGGCTGGACCGAGCGCGTTGATCTGGTCCTTGTAGGTCGGCACGCGCTCCAACCAGGAAACGGGTGTGATCATCGAGAGCAGGAGCGCGAGCTCGCTGATCTCGGGGATGCGCGATTGCACGTAGATCGTGCATGCCTCGGGGTCCAGCCCCGCTGCAAGCCAGTCGATGACGACTTCGAGCACGTCTGACGCGATCTGGCCGCTGCTCTCGAACTTGGTCGTCAGCGCGTGCACGTCTGCGACCTCGAAGAAGCAGTCGCCGGTCTGCGAAAGCGCCACGAAATTCTGCAAGGCACCGAGCAGGTGGCCGACGTGGAGACGCCCCGTCGGTCGCATGCCCGCCATGATCCTGCGCCGCTTCGCTTGCGGCTCGCCAGCCTTTGTTTGGGCCACGCTCACGTGCGACCACCTCCGAGGGAGAGGTGCGCATTACAACGCGGTCGCACGGCTTGTCCTGCGTCGTGCCTTGCTTTTGGCGGGCCGCAGGTGCTAAAATCCCTTAGGGTTCCGATGCCCCGAAAGGAGTCATTGCGTACGGTGTTTACCGATCAGCTGCTGACCTGCGTTGACTGCGGACAAGAGTTCACCTTCACCGCCGGCGAGCAAGAATTTTTCGCCCAAAAAGGCTTCACGAACAAACCGAATCGCTGCCCCGATTGCCGGCGCGCGCGCAAGGCGCAACGGTCGAACGGAGGCGGCTTCGAGAGCAGCCGGATGGGGGCGCCGCGCGAGATGTTCCGCATCGTATGCAGCGAGTGCGGCAGCGAGGCAGAAGTGCCGTTCCAACCCCGGGGCGACAAGCCCGTGTATTGCCGCAACTGCTTTCAAAAACAACGCGCTTCACGGTAATCTTTTCACGGTAGCTCCATATTGGGGGAGCCCGGAACCGATCGCGCGCGCGGACTGAAACGCGCGGCGCACGAACGCGCGCGCTCGGCGGATTGACGCTTCCAGTCCCATGCCTTTGGCCAGACACGCCGCGATGCTTGCGGCGAGGATGCCGCCCGAGCCGCGTAGGGTTGCGCGCAGGCGGGTCGCGCCGTATCGTCGCACCCTGCCGGAGTGCACGAAGATATCGGTGCAGCGCGGGCCTGCGAGGTGACCGCCGGTCAAGAGGACGGCGCAACCAGCTTGGGCAATCGCGCTCGCCGCTTCGACCGCCTCCGTTTCGTTGCGGACCGCGCGAGTCGCGAGCAGCGAGGCCTCGTGCACGTTTGGTGTGACGAGGGTCGCGAGCGGCAAGAGCTTGCGCAACTCTGCACGCTCGGGAGCGCCGATAAACGCGTGACCGCTCGTCGCGGTCATGACCGGATCGATGACCATCGCCGGCAGCCTCGCCAGCGCCTGCAAGAATAGACGGATGGTGCGCAGCGAGGCGCTATCCGGCACCAAGCCGATGCAGATCGACGTCGGATCCGATTGCTCCCAAATCGCTTCGAGTTGTCTGCGAACGAAGGCGGCGTCGATGGGACTGACGCCGATCACCCGTCTGGCGTTTTGCGCTGTGATCGCGGTCGTCACGCAGACGCCAGCGACGCCCAGCGCGCGGTAGACGGCGAGATCGACCGTGAGGCCTGCCGCGGACGTCGGGTCGATGCTGCCGATGCTGCAGGCTAAGCCCGCAGCGGCCTTCTTCTTCGGCTGCCTAGCCACGTGGGTTGCCTATCCACAAGCCCTGTGCATATGTGGAGAACAACTGTTTGGTTCAGGTGGCGCTTGGGCTGGGTGTGCTCGCCGGCGCCGGCGTCGGGGCCGCTGTGGCGGGGATCGCAGTAGGCGTGCTGGACGCTGCGGGCGAGGGTTCCCCCAGCTTCACGGGCGCGATGGAGCGGGGCACGAGCTTGCCCGCGGCTCGATAGACACGCCCGATCAGGTCGCGGAATTGGGCCAGCGACGCGTCCGTGAGGTAGCGCGGTTGAGCCAACGCGAGCGCCAAGTACCACCGGCCTGATTCAGCGTTCAACAGTGCGTCGCGCACGGGCGCGCTCGCCACGGCGCTGTCGCCGCCCGCGGCAGTGCGCGCCGCGCCGAGCGCGTTCCATAAACTGACTTGATTCGCGGATCCCATCCACAATGAGAAGTCTCCGGCATCGGTTGCCGCTTCGTACCCGTAGGTGTCTGCGGTCGGTGGATGCGCCTGCAAGAAGACCCGCGGCGTCGATGCATTGGCGCCGGCGAGCAATGCCGCAATCGCATCGAGTGCGGCGGCACGGTCCGCGCGGTGGAGAATCGAACCGTTGCCCGCCAAGCACAGCACGATGAGGGGAGCTCTTTCGCTTCGGGCCGCTTCGGACGCGTTTCGGATGGCTTCGTGCATCTTGTCCGCCATCGTCGAAGCGGGCGAGCGCAACGGCTGGGAATCGATCGACGTGCTCGCGACATCGCTGCAGAAGAGCATCGGAATCGTCGCTGTCTTCGTGGTCTCCATCAGATACGCGCGAAATGCGGCTGCGCGCGCGTCGGCGACCGAGGAGGCTGCTGCGCCCACGTTCTGTCTCGCCACTCGGTCGGAGAAAACGCCGTAGCGTGCGTGGTGTGACTGTAACAGGGCGATCGTCTCGTCATCGTACGCACCGTTCGGTGAGATGACTCCCGCGCTGCCGTGTGCCGGATCCAACGAAGCGACGGCGGTAAGGCCTTCGTCGACGGCGGCTGAGGCATCGGCGCCTGCGCCCAGCGCGACCGTGAACGGCACTCGCTGGTTGCGGCCTGCAGCGTCGATCACAAGCGGCAGGATCGGTTCGTAAGCGGGAAGTGCTGCGAGCTCGACGGCGCCGCCCCGAGCTGCCCGGCGCAAGCGGTCGATCACGTCCTGACAGGCGAGCGCGAACTGTCGGCTCAGCGTCGCGAGATCGGCGCTCGAAAGGCTGCTGCGCGTGAGCAGGCTCGCCCCGCGCGCCGGATATCCGCCGCTCTGCAGCGCGAGCAACAAGGCGTTGGCCGTGAAGTCGACCTCATCGGCGTGCGAGAATGAAGCGGCGCTGTCGCCCATGAGCGCAAGCCGCGCAGCGGACGCATCCGCGACGAAACGGCGCGCCGCAGCCGAACTTGCAAGGTCGCTTGTGGGGATGACGTCTGCGGCTATCGCCTCGAGCAGTTGGCGCGCGCGTGGATCGTCGCCCGGCAGCGTTCCGGACGCCAGACTCGCAAGCCCATCCGAGCCGGCTGCGGCGCGCTGCAGCGAGTCGATGAAGATCGGGTCGAGCGCGAGCGTGAGCCGAGCGCCCGGGTGCCTGGAGAGAGCGGTCAGTTGCGGAGCGATGAAGCCGAGCGCGACGAGTCCAGCCTCGATCGGCTGCACGTCGGCGCTCGTGGCCTGCGGCGCCGGCACGCGCCACATCAAGAGCGTCGTGGCGCTCGTCGCGGCGCTGCTCGCTCCGGCTGTCGCGGACAGGATGGTCGCGGCGACGGCGCACGCGGCCAGACGGGGAAGTAACATTCGAACAGTCCTCGTTAGGTGTCTTGAGGCGCGACTCGATCCAGGATGCGCGTGAGCTCGCCGTCGTCGGCGTACTGCACTTCGATGGTGCCCCCGCCGGTCGCGCGCGGGTGCAGCGAGACGCGCGTCGCAAGCGCGAATCGCAGGCGATTCTCGGCTTCCGCCATGTCCGGCGAGAGCGACGTCTTTCGGAGACCGGTCGAAGGTCCGCGTTCCTTCGGAACCGCGCTCCTACGCTCGAGTTCGCGCACGCTCCAGCCGTGTCGTACCGCTTCTGCCGCCAAAGCCTGCGCGCGACCGGCCGGCAGCGCGGCCAAAGCCCGCGCATGACCCGACGAGAGACGGCCGTCGCGGACGAGCGCCTGGACCGAATCGGGCAACCCCAGCAAGCGCAGCGCGTTGGCGACCGCGGGCCGGCTCTTGCCGATCCGCTGCGCGATCGACTCCTGCGTGAAGCCGTGTTTCTCGACGAGCGCGCGATAGGCCGCCGCTTCTTCAATCGGGTTGAGATCCGCTCGCTGGACGTTCTCCAAGATCGCGAGCTCGATCGCTTCGTCGGCTCCGGTCTCGCGCACGATCGAGGGGATCGTCGTCTCTCCGGCGAGCCGCGCCGCGCGCCAGCGGCGTTCGCCCGTCACGATCTCGAACGCCTCGGGCACGTCCGGATGACGGCGCACGATGATCGGGGCGAGGATACCGTGGGTGCGTATCGAGGACGCAAGCGCCGTGAGCGATTCCTCGTCGAAATGCCGCCGCGGTTGCTGCGGGTTTGGACGGATCTGCTCGATCTCGATCTGGTGCAGGCGCAAGCCGCCCGCGGGTAGGTCTGCCTCCACCGTCGCCGTGGGGAAAAGCGCGCCGAGCCCGCGGCCGAGGCCTCGTGGTTTATTCACGCGCGAGAACCTCGTCTGCGAGCGTCGCATACGCGGCCGCTCCCTTTCCCTTCGGATCGAACACCGCGATCGGCGCGCCGTGTGATGGCGCTTCGGAGAGTCGCACGCTGCGCGGGATTCGCGTGGTGAAGACCAGGCCCGGGAAAAAACGCTCGGCCTCTTCGACGACCTGCGCAGCGAGATTCGTCCTGCCGTCGAACATCGTGATCAGCACACCCAGGATCGCGATCGTCGGATTGAGGTGTCGCCGCACGAGCTCGATGACGCGCGTGAGTTGACCGAGGCCTTCGAGCGCGAAATATTCGGCTTGGATCGGCACGACGAGGCTGTCCGCCGCGCTCATCGCGTTCAGCGTCAACAGCCCGAGCGAAGGCGGGCAATCGATGAGGACGTCGTCGTAGGCGTGTAAGGCCGGTTCGAGCGCGCTTTTCAACCGCAGTTCGCGCGAGATCGCGGACACGAGCTCGATCTCTGCGCCAGCGAGGTTGAGCGTCGCCGGCGCGAGCGCGAGACGGTCGACCGCGCTCTGGCGGATGACGTCGCCAAGCGGTTCGGATTTGACGAGCACGTCGTACATGCACCGCGCAAGCGCGGCCTTCTCGACGCCGATGCCCGTGGTCGCGTTGCCTTGCGGGTCTGCGTCGACGAGCAAGACGCGTCTGCCCCTGCGAGCCAGTTCCGCGCTCAGGTTGATCGCGGTCGTCGTCTTGCCGACCCCGCCCTTTTGGTTGGCGATGGCGATCACCCGGGCTCTACCCGCACGGGGTCCTTGGGCTTCGTGCGGGCTCGCGGCCACGGCGGTGGTGCCGTTGTGCATCATGCGCATTACCTTTCCTTGCGCGAAAAAAAATCCCGCACGATCGAGCGCAGATCGTCAGCCGTGTTCTTGCCCGGATCCTCGAGTACCGCGTCGAGACACGCGCGCAGGGCTGCCCCGACGCGCGCGTCACCGCGGAATTCCGGGCCTGCGATGCCCGCCTCGCGCATGACTGCGATGACATCGCCGCCGTCGATCGCGAGCTTGTCGATGCCCAGGGCGCTTGGGCCCGCGAGCTCCATCCGCACGCGTTCGGCAAAACGATCGAGCTCGGCCGGATTGCGCTCCGGAAGGCCCGATGCGATGATGTCGGCGCAGCGCAAGCTGAAAAGGGCATCGACTCTGCCGGGCCCGACGCGGTGGATGAAGCGTCTCACCGCGGCATCGGTCAGCGAGTCGTCTGAAGCGAACATGTGATGGCGCACCAAGTGGGTCACCGTTTGGATGACCTCGTTCGGAAAGCGCAGCCGCGCGAGTATCGTCTTCGCCATTTCCTCCCCGACAAGCTCGTGGCGGTAGAAATGCGGACCCGATTTCGTGCGCGGCTTGCCGACGTCGTGGAGCAGCGCTGCGAGCCGCAGCGCCAGGTCCGGCGGCGTCTCGTCGCACGTGCGCAGCGCGTGGTAGTAGACCGTGAAACGGTGAAACTCGTTTTGGTCGACGCCCCAGCCTTCGAGCAGCTCCGGCATGATCTCCGCAAGCGCCCCGACCTCGCGCAAGAGCTCGATGCCGATGCTCGGCCGTCGCGCTTTCGTCAAAAGCTTCGAGAGCTCGTCCGCGATCCGCTCGGGAGCGACGGTGTGCGTCAGGCTTGCCGCCTCACGCATGGCTTGACGGGTACGCCCGGTGGTCTGAAGTTCGAAACGCGCCGCAAAGCCAGCGCCTCGTAAGATGCGCAGCGGGTCCTCCAGGAAGGCCTCGTCCTTGAGCGCGTCCAGGCGCCCGGCTTTGAGGTCGTCAAGGCCGCCATAGGGATCGATGAGCTCACCGGTCGCGAGGTCGCGCGCCATCATGTTCATGCGGAAATCACGGCGTGCGAGATCCTCTTCTAAAGGAATGTCCGGCGCTGATTCGACGACGAAATCCCGATGATGCACGCCGCTCGAGCGCTCCCGGCGCGGCAATGCGATGTCGACGGTCAAACCGTCACGCGTGAACTTTATGACGCCGAAAGAGGCCCCGACGAGCTCTGCGGATCCAAGTGACCCGATGGTCCGGACTATTTCGTCATGCGGGACACCACGAACTAGATAGTCGGAATCAACGGATAGCCCCTCCGCTTTTCCGAGATCCTGAAGCACCTCGTCCCGTACGCGACCACCGACCGCGAACACACGGCCGGGGCCCAGCGCCTGCACCAAGAGGTCGTCAAGGGGTGCTTTGGTTCTCATATAAGGTGCCTAGCCCGCGCGCTCACTATGCGGGACAGTTTCACGTGGAACATTGATTAGCCTTTCGGGCTCGGGCTTTGGAAGATCCAGATGTTCCGCGTCGCTCCCAGGCCGGGAACGACAACCCGCTCAGCCCTAACGAGCGACAGCCCCTGTTTGCGTGCGATGCGCGATTCCGATCTTGCCGGGCTCTTGGCTCGCCCCTCGTAAAGGACCAAGAAGCCACCTCTGGCGACGAAACCACTGGCGAGTTGCAAGGCCTTAGCCGGCTCTGCAACGGCCCGCACCAGCACGGTTTTCATGGCTTGGGAAAGCTCGCGCGCCCCGGGACCGTGGGCAGATGACTGTATAACTTTGACGTTTCCAAGCCCGAGCTCGTCCACGGCCTTGCGCAGAAACTCCACACGCTTGGCCCGCGGTTCTAGGAGCACGAGTTCAAGTTTGGGATGGACGATAGCGAGGGGTATGCCTGGAAGGCCGGCCCCGCTTCCGAGGTCGAGCGCCGGCGCCCTAAGACGGAACACCGTGAGCACGGAAACGCTGTCGAGCACCTGCTCAGTGACAAACTCTTGCAGGGAGCGAGCACCGGTCAGGTTGGTTTGCAGGTTTTGCTTGAGGACAAGGTTGGCGTACGCCAGTAGCTTCCCACGAGCCAAAGGCTCAACGTTGAGACCGAACCGTTCGAGCCCGTCTTCGAGGATTTGTTCGGCGGTTTGAGTCACGCGGTCCGGTCGACGGACGTAGCTCGCAAGTCCTTCGTCACCAAGACGTACAAGATCGCGATGTCGGCGGGCGTCACCCCAGGCACCCGCCCGGCTTGCCCAAGCGTTTCCGGGCGCACGGCGCCCAACTTCTCCCGGGCCTCGCGCGACAAACCGCGACAGGGAGCGTACTCGAACGAGGCGGGGATCCGCAGGGAGCCCGCCCTTGCTATGCGCTCGGCCGCGAGCTTCTCTCGCCTGATGTATCCTTCATACTTCACCCCGGTCTCGACGCGTTCGGCAAGGTCGTCGGGTAGTTCGCACGCTGCGCCGACGTCTCGGTATCCGACTTCGGGGCGGCGCAGCGCCTCTAGCATGGTCGTGCCGGGGCTAAGACCAAGCCGGGCGGCGTCAGACGCGTTCACCCTCGTCCTCGCCAGGCGCTCCTCTGCGAGGCGCATCGCAAGCATGCGGCCCTCGAAAGCCGCGTAGGCCTCGTCATCGACGAGACCAGCTTGCCTCCCGATCGGCGTGAGCCGTTCATCAGCGTTGTCGTGACGGAGCAGCAGGCGATGCTCGGCGCGCGAGGTGAGCATGCGGTAGGGCTCGGCCGTTCCCTTCGTAACGAGATCGTCGATCAGCGTGCCGATGTAGGACTCGGTCCGCCCAAGGGTTAGCGGCGCTCGTCCCTTCGCCCGCAAGGCGGCGTTGACCCCAGCCACGAGGCCTTGCGCCGCAGCTTCTTCGTAACCGGACGTGCCGTTGATCTGGCCAGCGTGGAAGAGTCCGGCCACGCGCTTGGTCTCAAGCGTGGGGCGCAGCTCCGTCGGCTGCACGAAGTCGTACTCCACGGCGTAGCCCGCACGCATCATCTCCACGCGCTCGAGCCCGGGGAGCGTTCGCAGCATGGCCAGCTGCACTTCCTCCGGCATGGAAGTCGAGAACCCGCCGACGTAGACTTCCTTTGTATTCCAGCCCTCAGGCTCAAGGAAGATCTGGTGGCTCGGGTGGTGAGCGAATTTCGTCACCTTGTCCTCTATAGAGGGACAATACCTGGGGCCTTTCCCTTCGATGAGCTTCAGTCCGTACATCGGAGAACGGTGCAGGTTCGCCGTGATCAAGGCATGCGTCGCTTCGTTCGTCGCCGTGATGTGGCAGGCCAGCTGCGGTCCGTAAAATTTCGCTTCGCTCGCGTAGGAGAACATGAGCGGCACGGGACTTGGCGGCTGTGTCGTCGTCTTCTCGTAGTCGATGCTGTCGGCATGGACGCGCGGGGGCGTTCCCGTCTTGAGCCTGCCCATCGCGAACCCGCGTTGCAGCAGGGCTTCACCTAACCCGAGAGCGGGCTGCTCGCCCGCTCGCCCTCCGGGCACACCGCGTTCGCCGGCAAACAGCTTGCCGCCCAAGAACGTGCCAGTCGCGATGACGACCTGGCGCGCGCGCAGGACGGTCCCTGTCGCAAGCCGCACGCCTGCGATTTCGTCACGCTCCACGATGAGGTCGATGACGATGCCCTGGCGCAAGGCGAGCCCGGCTTGGCCTTCGACCGTCGCTTTCATGCGCTGCGCGTAGGCTCGTTTGTCCGCCTGCGCGCGCAGGGCGCGTACCGCGGGCCCTTTGCTCTCGTTCAGCCAGCGGACGTGGAGGGACGTATGGTCGATGCAGCGCGCCATCTCGCCGCCGAGCGCATCCACCTCGCGCACGAGCTGGCCTTTCGCCGGGCCTCCGATCGATGGATTGCACGGCATGAGACCGATCGTGTCGAGATTGCCCGTGAGCAGCGCGGTGCGCACGCCCATGCGCGCGCACGCGAGCGCCGCCTCGCAGCCCGCATGCCCGCCGCCGATGACGATCACCTCGAAACCGGTTTCCACACGGCCGGATTCGTGTGTGGGTGAGAGCTCCCTGGTCGAGGCTTTCGTTATTTCCCGACGCAAAAGCGAGAGAAGATGCCGTCGAGCACTTCCTCGGTTACGGTGTCGCCCGTGACCTCGCCGAAGGCGGCGACGGCTTCACGCACATCGCTTGCAACGAGATCGATCGGCCTGCGTTGCTCGAGCGTGTCGCTTGCCTGCGCCAGGGCGTCACGCGCGCGCGTCAGCGCCTCGATCTGCCGCACGTTGGCGACGAGCGCCCGCTCGCCGTCCGCAGCGCCTCCCCATCCGAGTTTAGCAATAGCCCCGCGCACGGACGCTATCGTCTCCACCCATCGCACGCTGCCTGCGATCACCACGCGCGTATCGTTGCGGGAGAAGCGGTTCAGGCCGCGTTGTGCCTCGTCTGCGTTCTCCGTCGCGAGATCGAGTTTATTTACGAGCACGATCCCCGGTGATTCGGCCGTGCGCTCGAGCGCGGCCAAGGCATCCGGCCCAAGCGGTCCGGATCCGTCGACGACCGTGATCGTGAGCTCCGCCGCGCCGATGGCGCGACTCGCGCGCGCGACTCCTTGCGCTTCAAGAGGATCCTCGGTCGCGCGCAGGCCGGCAGTGTCGAAAAGCCGCAGCACGACCCCGTCGATGACCGCCTTGTCCTCGATGACGTCGCGCGTCGTCCCTGGCACGTCGGAGACGATGGCGCGATCGGCCTCGAGGAGGGCGTTGAGGAGCGATGATTTTCCGGCGTTGGGAGGACCGGCGATCACGCAGACGAGCCCGTCGCGCAAGGCGCGAGCTTCGCGTGCGCCGGAAAGCATCTCCGCGATACGTCGTGCTTGCGCGCGGATATTGCCCGCGAGCAGCGCAGGGTCTGGGGGTGGGACCTCGTCTGGATAGTCGACGTGCGCTTCGATCTCTACCAGACGCTCGAGCAGCTCAGCCCTCATCGCGGCCAACACCGCGCCCGCCCCGCTCGAGAGCCGGTGGGCTGCCGCCTTGGCCGCACGTTCGCTTTCGGCTGAGATCAGATCGGCGATCGCTTCTGCCTCGGCGAGGTCCATGCGCCCGTTCGCGAACGCGCGCCGCGTGAATTCGCCGGCGCTTGCGAGACGCACCCCCGCGGAGACGACGAGCGCGATGCACGCGAGCAAAACGCCGGCTCCGCCGTGGAGGTGGAACTCGACGAGATCCTCTCCGGTGAATGAGTGCGGCGAAAAAAAATAAACCGCGAGCGCATCGTCGAGCCGAGCGCCGGTGGCGGGGTCGCGGAGCCAACCACGGATGAGCTTTGCCGGCGCGGGCTTGGCAGGCCGGCGCGGCGCGAAACACACGCGCGCGATTTCGTGGGCCCGGGGTCCGGAGATGCGCACGACGGCGATGGCCGAGACGCCTGGCGGCGTGGCCACCGCCACGATCGTCCGGCCGTCGTGCATCACATCCTCGCGGTCAGTCGAAGCTTTCGTCGTCCTCTTCAGGTCCGGGCAACACGCTGCCCCGCGGCATGATCACGACGCGGCGATCTCTGCCTTCTCCCGTGCTCTCCGTCGCGACGTCACGATGGGCGGCGAGCGCGAGGTGGATGATCCGGCGCTCCGCCGGCGGCATGGGTTCGAGCTCCACGGCCACGCGTTCGTGGATGACTTTCGTGGCGCACCGCGTCGCGATGGAGCGCAGCGTCGCAACCCGCCGCTCGCGGTAGCCTTCCACGTCCACCGTGAAGAAAAGATCGCGCTGTTCGCCACGATGCATCACTGCGTTGGTGACCGCCGACAGCGCGTCGAGCGTGGCGCCATGCTTGCCGATGAGAATCGCCAACCCGTCGTCGTGGTCGTCGCGGTCGCGGTACCGCGCCGGGCCGCGCGGATCGAGGGCGTGCACGTCGATCGTGATCTGCTGCCCGTCGCGCGCCGGGTCGATGCCGCCAAAACCCAGGCGGGCCGGCAAACCGAGAACGGCGATCAGCCCCGCGAGGAAATCACGCGCTTCGACGAACGGCTCGCGCAGCTCCGGCGGACACGACTGCCGGCGCGCCGGGTGACGCGGTCGGTCGCCGCCGCGCGGCGCAAGACTCTGTGCTCCTCTGGGGCCACGCCGACGCGGCCGGCTAAAACGCGGCGGACCGTCTCCATATCCGTTCATGACTTTTTCTGGCCTCGATCGGGAAGTTTCGCCGTCGCCCCACCGCCGGCGGCGAGCGCATCCGCATTGCGGCGCGCTCCGTTCTCCGACGGAGCCAGCTTGCGGACCTTTGCGCCGCAGGCTTCGCACTTGCTGCCTTTGACGACGACGAGCTGCGCCTTGCAGTTCGGGCAGTCGTGGGGGTAACCGGCGAGCGTGGCCGGCGTCTCCTGCGGCGGTTTGGGGATGCGCGAGGGCATGCGCATGACCCAGAAGCGCTCCGCCATGGAGATCACATTGAAGCTGAGCCAGTATAGGATGAAGGCCGACGACCAATGCAGCCGGCTCGCCAAGAAGAAGATCATCACCGGCATGATGATCGCCTGCGTGTTCATCATCTGGCGCTGTTGGTCGTCCATCGAGACCGTCGGCGTCAGCTTCATCGAGAAATACATCGAGACGGCGTAGAGCGTGAGCAGCAGATAATCCGGCTGGAAGAGATTCGTCGCAAGCCACTTCGGGAATTGATGCGAGAGCGACGAGCCCACCCACATCCAACTCGCGTTTTGAAACGCGGTGTTGTGCAGGTAGATCGCGCGGTACACCGCGAGCAGGAAGGGGTACTGGGCGAGCATCGGCAGACAGCCGCCGAGCGGATTGACGCCGTGTTCCCGGTAGAGCTTCATCTGCTCTTCCGCAAGTTTTTGGCGGTCGCCCTTATACCGTGTTTGGAGGCGCTTGAGATAGGGGGCGAGCGCTTGGGCCTCGGTCATCGATCGCAACGCTTGCAGCGAGAGAGGCAGCACGAGCAGCGAAACGCCGAGGGCCAAGAGCATCATCGACCAGCCGTAGTTGTGGGTCAGACGATAGAGCCAATCGAGCCCGGTCGACGCGAGCGAGCCGAGGTAGTTGATGACGTCCGTGAACGGATTGACGAGGGTCGCGACGGTGAGCGCGTGGCCGACGGGCGCCAGCAAGGCGCACAGGTGGAGCAGCAGTTGGGGTCTTTCCTTTCCTGACGCGGCCCTTTATGGGACCGGGTCGAAGCCTCCAGGGTTCCAAGGCATGCAGCGCAGCAGCCGCAGAGCGGCCAGTTTCATGCCGTGCAGCATGCCGTGCCGCTCGATCGCCTGCGCGGCGAACTCAGAACAGCTCGGGTAAAACCGGCACACCGGCGGGAGCATTTTCGAAAGCGTCCGCTGGTAGATCCGTATGGCGATCACGACGGCGTTCATCGCGCTCTTGCTTCGCGAGGAGGCGCCGCCTGGCCCGCTCGGCGCGAGCTGTCTTGAAGTGCCGCGGCTAGCTGCTCGCGCAGGTGGGCGTAGCGTAACGAGGTCGCGGACGGCCGGCACATGATGACGAACCAGGTACGGTCGGTCACCGCGGCGCAGCCGTCGAGAATCGCTTTGCAGCGGCGGCGCAGCCGGTTGCGCTCCACGGCGTTGCCGACTTTCTTCGTGATGACGATCCCCACCTTAGGCCTGCGCTCTCGCGGCGCGCGCTTGAGGGCGAACACCGAAAGGTTTTTTCCGCCGGCGCGGTAGCCCCGTCCCATGACGAGCGCGAACTCGCCGCGCCCTCGCAAGCTGTCATACGCGCGCATCGTACTGTGCGGTTAGTCGGGGGTGAGGCGCTTGCGCCCCTTGCGCCGGCGTGCGGCGAGCACGCGCTTTCCGCCTTTGCTCGACATGCGCGCGCGGAAGCCATGAGTGCGTTTGCGCCGGCGCGTGTGCGGCTGGTACGTCCGTTTCATCGTGAGCTTGACTCCGAAATCGCAAAGAGATCGAGAACAAAAAATGCGCCTTGGCGCAAAAGCAATTTGTGATTATAATGCCGCTTCGGCGCGCGCGTCAATAGTCTTACGATTTCATCGAGGTTTGCGGCGCTTTTCTCGCCGGGTCGCCCGGGGGCTTGCCGCAAAGGTCTCTCGGGCCGCCCCCTTGGGGCCCGCCGCTTCCCCCGCAGCCTCCCCGACCGCCAGGCCCCCGGGGCCGGTGGACAGGCGGTGCATGAACGCGACTTTGCCGCATCGAGGACTTTTCGTGCAAATCCTTATCCCGCAAGGGCTGGAGGCCGATCCGACGAGCGCTCGAACCCGCTATTCACACCTGTGGATAAGCCTGTGGAGGGGCCATTCCCCGCATTGCAGACCGCGCGCCAAGCCCGCAATGGCGGCGATGAACGCCGGTTTGTGCCAAACTTCACTTGCGGTCTCCAAAGTTGCGTCGGCGGGCGCGCTTCGGAGCAACCGAGCAGACGCAACGTCATGTGACGCAAGGCTTCGCAAAAAACGAACGGAGAACTATGCACACATATCGCGATTACGCTGTGCATATGTGCATAAGAAATCGTCGCTCGCTCTGAAGGAATGCGTCTTTTCAGACGCTAACGCGCGAGACCCCGAATCCCGCATCCGCCATCAAGACGGATCA
>JAJPHJ010000149.1 GCA_021325335.1 Pseudomonadota bacterium
ATGAGCACGATGCCCGCCGCTCCGTCGTTGATGCCGCTCGAGTTGCCGGCCGTGACGGTGCCGCCCTCGCGGAACGCCGGACGCAGTTTGGCGAGTTGCTCCATCGTAACGTCCGGCCGCGGATGTTCGTCTTTCGCGAAGACCTGCGCCGTTGCAGCTTTGCCGTTGCTCGGCAACGGTACGGGGATGAGCTCGCGATCGAAAGCGCCGCTTTGTTGCGCAATACCGGTTTTGTGCTGGCTCGCGAAAGCGAATTCGTCTTGCTCTTTGCGGGAGATGCGGTAGCGCTCCGCGACGTTTTCAGCAGTCTCGCCCATGCTGATCGGCGGATAGCCGCGCGCGGTGAGCTTGGGATTGTACATGCGCGCGCCGAGGGTCGTGTCGAAGATCTGCGGCGCGCGCGCGAACTCGGCTTCCGGTTTGGGCATCACGTAGGGCGAGCGCGTCATGCTTTCGACGCCGCCCGCGATGAAGATGTCGCCGCAGCCGCTTGCGATGGCGTGGCTGGCGCTATTGATCGCTTGGAGTCCTGAACCGCACAGACGGTTGAGCGTGGCGCCGGCGACCGATTCTGGGAAGTCGGCGGCGAGCAACGCCATGCGCGCCACGTTTCTATTGTCTTCTCCGGCTTGGTTGCTGCAGCCCCACATCACGTCCTCGACGTCTGCCGGGTCCAGCTTGGCCCGTTCCGTCAGGCTCTTGAGCACGACCGCCGAGAGATCGTCCGGACGCACGTTGCGCAGCGCACCGGCATATTTGCCGATGGGCGTCCGCGCCGCAGCGACGATGACCACTTCTCTCATGAATGCCTCAAAGGGGGATGCAAGCCGACACCGGGCAGGTGAGGGGCCTCGCGGTCAAGCACGGTCGCCTCACGCATACAAGGAGAATTTCGTGGTCACAGTTCTAGGCACCCGCCGTGTCTTCGAGGGACACGTCATCAACCTCCGCGTGGACGACGTGCGCTACGACAATGGTCACCGCTCGACGATCGAAGTGGCCGAGCATCGCGGCGGCGTCGCCATCATCGCGCAGCCCTCCGAGAGCACGATCGTGCTCGTCCGCCAATTTAGGCCCGCCATCGGTCGCGAGCTCTGGGAGGTTCCCGCGGGGAAACTGGAAGTCGGCGAAGAGCCCCTGGCATGCGCGACCCGCGAGCTTATCGAGGAGACGGGATACCGCGCGCAGCGGCTGCGCCGTTTGTGGAGTTTTTTCACGGCGCCAGGGTTTTGCACGGAACGTCTGCACCTCTTTGTGGCGGAAGGACTGACGCCAGGCGAGCAGGCTCAAGAGGCTGACGAGTCCATCGAGGTCCGCAGCTTCGACGTCGAGGAAGCGTGGCGCATGGTGGTCGCAGATGAGATCCCGGATGCGAAAACCCAGATCGCGCTTAGCTGGGCGCGTCAAGACGGGCGCGAATAAATTCGCGCCCCCTACTTGGGTTCTAAGAAATCAAACGCGCAAATAAATTTGCGCGAGCTACATTGCCTAGAAAATGTAGCGGTCGCGAATTTATTCGCGACGTCCAAAAAAAGCGCGCAAATAAATTTGCCCGGGCTAAATGGGTAGGGGACTAGCGGTTGGCGCGGACGCGCTTGTCGCAGGTCTCGCAAAAGTACGTGAGTTTGGCGTCGGTGTCGTATACGGAATGGCTGTAATACATGGCGCAGCGCGCGTTGTAGCAATGCTTCAAACCGAACGAATGCCCGAGCGCATGCACGCACTCTTTGAGCGTGCGGTTGAAGAGCGCAGCGTCGTTCGCTGATTCCCCGTAAAACTCAGGCTTGAGCCGAAAAGTGGAAACCACGGCGACGCGGTCGGTCTCGCTTGCATCGCTGAAGATGAAGTTGTGCGACGTCTTGTACAAATCGCTTCCCATGATGCCGAGCAGCAGTCCGTCTCGGGCTGGGTATGCTGCGAGCAAGCGGTTGAAGACGGTGTTGAGGAAGAACTGCCGGCGGATGGAGTTCGCTTGGGTGGGTGAGAGGGTGAGCGGCTTTTCGACTGCGAACTTATGGAAGAATCGTTCTTCCAAGCAAGGAGCGAGCCTTTCGCACAGATCGGCTTCGACGCCGTTGACGGGAATGAGAGTTATTTTTTCCATGCTCCGACACGTCAAACTTCAACCTGTCCGATGCAAGTCCTCCGGCGTTCAGCTGCGTCGAATCGCAGGAGCGTCGCGGTGATCATCGGTCTTGGTACTGACGTCGCAGAAGTCGATCGCTTTCGTTTTACGCCGGCGCAGCTCGAGAGATTCTCTACAAAAGTTTTCACCGCCGAAGAAATCGCGCACGCGCGCAAGCATCGCTACCCGCACGAACGTCTTGCGGGCGCTTTTGCCGCCAAAGAAGCCACCCGCAAGGCTTTCGGCCACGCAATCCCCTGGCGTCACGTCGGGGTCCGGCACGAGCGCAGCGGCAAGCCTTTTATCGAACTCACTGGACGAGCGGCCGGTTTGATCGCTGCGCGCGGCGTGCGCCGGATGCATCTGACCATCTCGCACAGCCGGCAGAACGCGGTTGCCACCGTGATCTTGGAAGCGGACGAATCGGCGGCCGGGCTGTCCGTCGATTTTGAAGAAGCCGCCGCACGATGAATGCGCTTACCGCCTCCGAGATGCGCACCGCGGACATGCGGACGATCGAAGACGTCGGTATTCCGCCGATCGTCCTCATGGAAACGGCGGGGCGGGCGGTCGCCGACCTCGCGCGCGACTTTCTCGCTGACCTCGAAGGCGATCCGATCCGCGTCGCCGTGGTGGCGGGACCGGGGAACAACGGCGCTGACGCGCTGGTCGCGGCGCGCTACCTCATGCAATTGGGATACGAGCCGGACATCTACATGGCTGCCAAAGGCAGCGACTGCAACGAGCTGTGCCGCTCGCAGCTTGAGATGATGCAAGGCCTGGGCGCGTCGGTCAGTTTTCTGCGCGAGCAGTCGCCGGAGTTCTTCCGATCCGGCTTGCGGGCCGCAAGCTTGATCGTCGATGGGCTGTTGGGCACAGGCTCGTCCGGCGCTTTGGACGAGCCCTACCGCACTTGGGTGAACGAGATCAACATCGCCAGCCGCGACGTGGTGGCGGTCGACATTCCGACTGGGATCGACCCCAGCACCGGCATGGTGCCGGGGCCAGCCGTCACCGCGACGGCGACAGTCACGATGGCGGCGCCGAAGGTCGGCATGCTGCTCTACCCGGCCGCTTCATACGTCGGAGAGCTCTGGGTCGCGCACATCGGCATCCCACCGTCCATCCTCGCCGATGTCGGCGGACGCTACCACGTCATGACGAAGCAGCAGTTCTTCTTCTGGCTGCCGCGCCGCAGCCGCCAGGCTGACAAGCGTAGCGCCGGAGAGGTGGTCGTGATCGGAGGCAGCAGCCAATACGTCGGCGCTCCGCTGCTCACCGCGTCGGGCGCGATGCACGCAGGCGCCGGCTACGTGACGATCACTTGTCCGCCGTCTGCCGCTCCCGCGATCGCGAATCACGCGCTGGAGCAGATCGTCGCACCGTGGCCCGAAACCGACGATGTCGGCGCAGTGGTCGATGCGTTACTCGACCGGACGCGACACGCTGGCGCGGTCGCCATTGGACCCGGTCTAGGACGAGAGCCACAAACTCAGGAGATCGTGCGCCGCTTCATCAGCCATAGCAGCCGCCCGCTCGTCGTGGATGCGGATGCGCTGTTCGCGCTCGCCGGACACAATGCATCGGTGACCGGCAAGAAAGCCGTGCTCACGCCGCACGACGGCGAGTTCGCGCGGCTGCTTGGGGAGAAAGCGGACACCGCCATCGCAAATCGCATGAAGGCCGCGGATGATTTCGCGGCAGCCCTCGACGTCACGCTCTTGTTGAAAGGTCCGCGCTCCATCGTCGCGACGAAGGAAGCCTCCTACGTCAACATCACGGGTAACGAGCTGCTCGCAACGGCGGGTTCGGGGGACGTTCTCTCAGGCATCATCGCGGCGGTGCTCGCCGCCGGTTGCAGTCCCCGCCAGTCGGCGGCAATCGGGGCGTTCTGGCACGGCGTCGCTGCAGATTACCTCGCAGCGGAGCACAAATCGAGCATTCTCGCCGGCGATATCGCGACGAACCTTCAAACGGCCTTGCACTGGCTCGACGAACGCGAAGAAGAGGACGACGGGTATCTCACGCGCCTCGCGTGAGAAGAAAGAAGGCGCGAATAAATTCGCGCCACTACATTGGCCGCGCGTAAGGCGCGAATAAATTCGCGCCGCTACATTGGCCGCGCGTAAGGCGCGAATAAATTCGCGCCGCTACATTGGCCGCGCGTAAGGCGCGAATAAATTCGCGCCACTACGTTGGCCGCGCGTAAGGCGCGAATAAATTCGCGCCAGCTACATTGGGTGATGTAAATGTAGTCGTTGCGAATTTATTCGCAACGATTACGTGGTGAGTTTGCGGAGGGCGGCTTCGTCGATCACCTTCACGCCCAGTTCGTTGGCCTTGGTGAGCTTGCTGCCGGCCGCGTCTCCCGCCACCACGTAATCCGTCTTCTTGCTCACCGATGAGGCGACTTTGCCTCCGGCTTCGACGATGAGCGCGGTCGCGTCTTCGCGCGAGAGATTCGGGAGCGTGCCGGTGAGCACGAAGGTCTTGCCTGCCAGGGGTCCGTCCTTGCGTGGTTTGGGCCGCGCCGCTTCCTTCATGTTGACGCCCGCCCGGCGCAGCTTCTCCAGCATCGCGCGATTGGGCGCCTGTTCGAAGAAGCGTTTTATGCTCGTCGCGATCTTCGGGCCGATCTGCTCGGTCGTCTGCAGCGACTCGAGCGACGCGCCGGCGAGCTCGTCGATATCGGGAAACGCCCCAGCGAGTATCTGCGCATTTTGACCGCCCACGAAGCGGATGCCCAGGCCGACGAGCAGGCGCGCGAACGACCGCTGTTTGCTCGCTTCGATGTTCCGCAACACGTTCGTCGCTGATTTCTCACCCATGCGCGGCAGCTCCAGCAGGTCTGCTTCCGTCAGCGCGTAGAGGTCTCCGACGTCTTTCACTTTTCCGCTCGTGACGAGCGCATCAGCGAGCGCATAGCCCAACCCTTCGATGTCCATGACCTGCGCGAAATGGAAGAGCTGCTCGCGCAGCTGCGCCGGGCACGAGCTGTTCGTGCAATACGCCATGGCCTCGCCCTCGGGGCGAAAGACCTGCGAGCCGCACGCCGGGCAGCGCGCGGGCAGACGGTACTGCGCCAGCCGTTTGCCCTTGCGCGCTTCGATGATGGGCCGGACGATCTCCGGAATCACCTCACCCGCCCGGCGCACGATGACGTCGTCCCCTTCGCGGATGTCTTTTTGCCGAACGTAGTCCTCATTGTGCAGCGTCACCGTGGAAACGGTCACCCCGCCCACGTGGACGGGCTCGAGCACGGCGAACGGGTTGACGCTGCCCGTCCTGCCGACGTTCACCTGAATGGAAAGGAGTTTGGTCTGTGCTTCTTCGGGCGGATACTTGAAGGCGATCGCCCAGCGCGGATCGCGGCCGACCGAACCGAGCTCGCGCTGTTGCGCGAGCGCGTCGACTTTGACCACCACGCCGTCGATGCCGAAGTCGATCGAGTCGCGTTTGTGCTCCCAGTCCTTGCAGAAAGCCGCCAGCGATTCGAAATCCGTGAAACGCTGCGCTTCCTTATTGACCGGCAAACCGTAGCTGCGCAACGCTTCGAGCAGGTGCCACTGGCTGTCGACCGGCAGCTGCGGTCTCACTTCCCCGACGGCGTACGCGAAAAAGCGCAGCGGTCGCGAGGCGGTGATCTTCGGGTCGAGCTGGCGCACGGCGCCGGCAGCCGCGTTTCGCGGGTTTGCAAAGCCGGGTTCGCCGGCGGCGATGCGGCGTTCGTTCATGGCATCGAAATCGCTGCGGCGCATGTATACCTCGCCGCGCACCTCCAAGACTTTCGGCGGTTTGCCGTGCAGCCGCAGCGGGATAGAGCGCACCGTGCGCAGGTTCGGCGTGATCTCTTCGCCGACCGTGCCATCCCCACGCGTGCCGCCGGAGACGAGCGCGCCGCCCTCGTAGCGCAAGGCGATGGCGAGTCCGTCGATCTTGAGCTCCGCCACGTACGCCTCGGGCTCGCGATCCAACAAGCGCGCGACCCGCTGATGCCACGCGCGTAATTCGTCTTCGCCGAACGCGTTGCCGAGCGAGAGCATGGGCACGGCATGCCGGTATTTCGAAAAGGCCGAAGACGGCGCGGCTCCGACGCGCTGCGTCGGGCTATCGGGCACGCGCAGTTCGGGGTGCTCCGCTTCGAGGGTTTGCAACTCGCGGAAAAGCGCATCCCATTGGGCGTCGGCGACCGACGGCGCATCGAGCACGTAGTATTCGTAGTTGTACCGCTCGAGCAGCGCGCGCAGCTCGGCAGCGCGTTCGGCGGCCTTATCCGGCTTGGGGCTCATGACGGCGACGTTCGATAAAAGGACGCCTTTTTCCAATAAGAGAGGGCCGATTTTCCAATCGGCCCCTACATCCTTCGAAAATTCGGCCCCTACATTCGTCGGAAAATGCGGTCAGGCAGGCCGCGCGCCCTCGCGTTCCCACTTGCGGATGAGGTAGGAGATAAGATCCGCCGTCAGCTCGCTGATGCGCACGAACGAAATGCCGATGCCGCGCGCATCGTTGCGCACGACCGTGCCGAAGACGGAGATGGGATTCGACTCGCCCACGAGGTCGAGCTCGATCGTGAGCAGATCGTTTGTGTCGACCGCCGCGGCCGTTCGGAGCAATACGCCGCCGCCACCGATGTTGACGATCTCGGCCGGGAAGCGCTCGGCCCCGTGCTCGCGCCGGACGTGTACGGGCAGGGTCTTCTGGATGCGCGCATGCTTGCGTCGCTCAGTCGTGTGGCCGTTTTGTTCTTCGTTCATCGATTGCGGCTCGAATGTGCGTCCGCGACGAACGCTAGTTGGGGGATTGTCCCCACAGCTGGACGTTGCCGATGTGGTTGGCCCAATACCACATGCGGCTCACAGCCCACGACACGTGGTTCCACACGTACAGCTCCGCGGCGCGTCCCTGCGGAAAGATCGCGACGATGATGAGGATGACGACCACGTAGAACGAGACGCCGAGCGAATTCCAAAAACGGGTCGAGGTCGTCGCCTTGGACTGGCCGCGCAGCGGCGCCGGCTCGAAATATTGGCGGCGCTCGGTCTGCTCGCGTACGGCTTGATAATCGACCGGCGGCAGATACGTCTGCGCCGAGGCTGCGCGAAATGTGGGCTGTGGCGCGAAGGTCTGGACCGGTGGCGCTACAGGGCCGCTCGGCGCATCTTCGGTATGGCGTCCCAGAAGCCGCTCGATCTTCTGCCGCGCATCGTCGCTCAATTCGAGAAAGTCGGCGGCCACCTCGTACCCTGCGTTCTCACCCAAGCTCTGCTGCGTCCGCACCTTGATGAGCCCTCGCGCCGTGGCTTTGATGCTGCGCATGTCGAGGGTCGTGAAGAGAATTGTGCTCTCCCTCACTTCGCTTGGGAACGTGGCGATGAGACCGTTCGTGTCCAGACGCGCGGCTTTGCCCACCAGGTTCACGCCGAGTTCGGCGTTACGCACGGTGATGTCGATGGGAAGCGGCAATGCTGCAGGTAGTTCGCCGGTACCGATCGCGTCGGGCATAGATCCTCTGTTATGTCGTTCGTGTAAGGCGGAACAAAAGTTCCGCCGCTACATCGTAACGGGCTCGCGCAGGCCAGGTATTCTAGTCATCGGCCGTCCTGACCCCGGACTTCAGGACCGGCTGGCGGGCTCGGGCACCGCCGGCGCCCGAGAGGCCGTGGTTTCAAGGGTTTTGAGCAGCTCCCGGTTGGCCCTCTCGTACTCCTCGATGGCGCCGTGCTCGCTCGTGATCGCGATGTGCGCCCGCGGATCGGTCAGAACCCGGCGCAAGTATCGGCCGGTATACGAGTGCGGCATGCGCGCGACGGCCTCCGGTGGTCCCATCGCGACGATGCGACCGCCTTTGTCGCCACCCTCCGGTCCGAGATCGATGATGTAGTCCGCAGTTTTGATGACGTCGAGGTTGTGCTCGATAACGAGCACGGTATTGCCGCTGTCGACAAGCCTGCGCAGCACCTGCAGCAGTTGCGCGATGTCTGCAAAGTGCAGACCGGTCGTCGGTTCGTCGAGGATGTAGAACGTGCGCCCGGTGCTGCGCCGCGACAGTTCGGTCGCAAGTTTGACGCGCTGCGCCTCGCCGCCGGAGAGCGTCGTCGCCGGCTGGCCCATTTGGATGTATCCCAACCCGACGTCGCAGATCGTCTGCAGCTTGTTGTGGACTCGCGGGATATTTGCGAAGAATTCCGCCGCTTCGTCGACGCGCATCTCGAGCACGTCTGCGATGGACCTGCCTTTGTACTTCACCTCGAGCGTCTGCTGGTTGTAGCGTTTGCCTTTGCAGACCTCGCACGGCACGTAGACGTCGGGCAGAAAGTGCATCTCGATCTTGATGATGCCGTCGCCGGCGCACGCTTCGCAGCGCCCGCCTTTGACGTTGAACGAGAACCGGCCCGGGCCGTAGCCGCGCACGCGCGCATCCGGCGTCAGCGAGAAGAGCTCGCGGATGGGATCGAACGCACCGGTGTACGTCGCCGGATTGCTGCGCGGCGTGCGGCCAATAGGCGACTGGTCGATGACGATCGCCTTGTCGAGCTGCTCGAGTCCGCGGACCTTGCCGTAGTTCTCCTCGGGCCGCTGGCCGTGCAGATGGTGCGCGAGCGCGCGATAGAGCACCATGTCGACAAGCGTTGACTTGCCGGAGCCAGAGACCCCGGTCACCGCGCAGAAAACGCCTAAAGGAAAATCGACGTCGATGCCTTTGAGGTTGTTCGCCCGGGCATCGGTGATGTGCAGCGAGCCTTTGGGCGGGCGGCGCTTGGGCGGGATCGGGATGACCGAACCCCCCGACAGAAAACGCCCGGTCGCCGACGCCGGCTCGGCGCAGATGTCCTCGATCGTCCCCGCGGCGACGACGTGGCCGCCTGCTTTGCCCGCACCAGGCCCGATATCCACGATGTAATCCGCTTCGCGCATGGTCTCTTCGTCGTGCTCGACGACGATGAGCGTGTTGCCCAAGTCGCGCAGCGTCTTGAGCGTGGCAAGCAAGCGGGCGTTGTCGCGCTGGTGCAGCCCGATCGAAGGTTCGTCGAGGATGTAGAGCACGCCGACGAGCGAGGATCCGATCTGCGTCGCGAGCCTGATGCGCTGGGCCTCGCCGCCGGACAGCGTCGTCGCGCTGCGATCGAGCGTCAGGTATTCTAAGCCGACGTTGATGAGGAAGCCCAGGCGCGCGCGCAACTCTTTGACGATCTGCCGCGCGATCTGCTCTTCGCGGCTATTCAGCTTGAGGTTCTCGAAGAACGCGAGCGCGCGGTCGACCGAAAGTGCCGTGAGGCGCGCGATGTTGATCCCGCCGATGGTCACGGCGAGCGATTCAGGCTTGAGCCGGGCTCCCTTGCACGCGGGGCAGCGGACCGACGTCATGAGCTTCTCGATCTCTTCCTTGACGTAGTCCGAGCTTGTCTCTTCGTGGCGGCGCTGCAGGCCGGGGATGAGTCCCTTGTACTGCGATTCGTAATCCCAGTGCTTGCCTGATTTTGTGCGGAAGCGGAACGCTCGCTTCTCGTCCTCGCCATACAGGATGACGTCGAGCAGCTCTTTCGGGAGCTTTCTCACGGGCGTGTCCAAATTGAAGCCTGCCTCTTTGAGCAGCGTCTCCACTTGCTGGACGTAGAACGGGTTCATCCCAGCGGAAAGGTTCTTGGTCCACGGGACCACCGCGCCTTCGCGGAACGATTTGTTGCGATCTGGAATGACCAAGCGCGGATCGATCTCGATGCGCGCGCCGAGCCCCGTGCACTCCGGACACGCGCCGTAGGGCGAGTTGAACGAGAACATGCGCGGCGAAAGCTCTTCGAACGAGAGCCCGCACTCGATGCAGGCGAACTTTTCGGAGAAGCTTTGCTCTTCTTCTTTTTGCCCCGGCTTTTGGTTGAGGACGACGAGCAGCCCCTGCGTGAGCTTGAGCGCCGTTTCGACCGAATCGGTCAGCCGCTTGCGCACGTCTGCCTTGACGACGAGGCGGTCGATGACGATCTCGACCGTGTGCTTGCGCTTCTTGTCGATCTTGATCTTCTCGCGCAAGTCGCGAATGACGCCGTCCACGCGGACGCGGGCGTAGCCGTCCTTGATCGCCTGCTCGAAGAGCTTCTGATATTCGCCCTTGCGCCCGCGCACCATGGGCGCGAGGAGCTGGATGCGCGTCCCCTCGGGTAGCGTCAGGATCTGGTCGACGATCTGCTCCGCGGTTTGGGGCGTGATGGGGCGCCCGCAGTTGGGGCAGTGCGGCTGTCCGATGCGTGCGTACAACAGGCGCAGGTAGTCGTAGATCTCGGTGACGGTGCCGACGGTAGAGCGCGGATTGCGGCTCGTCGATTTTTGATCGATGGAGATGGCCGGCGACAGGCCCTCGATGTAGTCGACGTCGGGCTTTTCCATCTGCCCGAGGAACTGGCGCGCGTACGAAGAGAGCGATTCGACGTAGCGGCGTTGTCCTTCGGCGTAGATCGTGTCGAACGCGAGCGAGCTCTTGCCCGAGCCGGACAGCCCGGTGATGACGATGAGCTGGTTGCGCGGCAAGGTCAGGTCGATGTTCTTGAGATTGTGCTCGCGCGCGCCTTTGACCAAGATGTGCTCGAGGCCATGGCGCGGGGCAATCGTCAAGATGGGCGCGGCGTACGGGTCGTCCGTCGGGCCGTTCGGAGATTTCGACATGGAAAAGAGTGGTTCGAGTTCCCCGTGGGAGCGGACCTTTAGTTCC
>JAJPHJ010000081.1 GCA_021325335.1 Pseudomonadota bacterium
ACGCAAAATCGGGTCGAGAAGTTGTCGCTGCCGTCCACGACGACATCGTAGGCTCGCACGAGTTCGAGTCCATTGGCTGCGCCGAAACGCGTGCGGTGCAGGACGACCTCGACGCTTGGGTTGAGCTCTCGGATGCGGCGCGCGGCGCTCTCCGTCTTCGCCCCACCGACCGCGCGCGTGTCGTGGATGACTTGGCGCTGCAGATTGGTCTCGTCGACGACGTCATCGTCGACGATGCCGAGCGTACCGACGCCGGCCGCTGCTAGATACAGACCCAGCGGCGATCCCAAACCGCCGGCGCCGATGAGCAGCACCCGGGCATTTTTGAGCTTGCGCTGGCCAGCGAGGCCGACTTCAGGCAAGATGAGATGACGGCTGTAGCGCTGCAGTTCCTCGCGCGTGAGGTCCTGGCGGTCTGCGTGTACGGACATGTGCTCCTAGATCTCGGTAGGCGGCGGATTCTCGGCGCCTTCCGACGGCGGCGCGTCAGGAAGATTGACGGAATGCTTGCGCCGGCGCAGGTCGGCAAGGCCCGGCTTCGACATCTCCATGCCCGCCAAATCGATGGGCATCTCTTTGTCGTAGACCCGTCCGATGTGGCGCAAATCGAGTGTCGGCGGGCGGTCGTCTTTCTCCATCTTCAATAGGATACAAAGCTCCTTCGGCGCAAACCTCCGTCTCGTCATCCCTCTTTCCGCGACGTTCTCTAGGAGGGCGCATGAATAGGTATTTGGCGGAGTTCATCGGCACGTTATTGCTCGTCTTCGTCGGCGTGGGCACGGCGGTGTTTGCGGGGAAATCGGTCGGCGCGCTCGGGATCTCCATCGCCTTTGGTCTCGTGCTCCTCGCGCTGGTCTATGCGATCGGACCGATCTCCGGCTGTCACATCAATCCAGCGGTCACCCTCGGCGCCGCGCTCGCGGGTCGCATGAGGGGATCGGATGTCGTGCCCTACTGGATCGCACAATTCATCGGAGGGATGTGCGGGTTTGGATTCCTGGCCCTGATTTTGATGGGCGCGCCTGCGGCGACGTCGGGCGTCACGAGTCTGGGCGGCACCGACTTCTTGCACGCCACGGCGGCAGCGGTCTCGAACGGCTACGGCGATCATTCACCGAATGGGTACGGACTGACCGCCGCATTCGTGGCCGAAGCCATGCTCACGTTCGTGCTCGTGTTCACGGTGTTGGGGGCGACTGCCGTCGCGGCGCCGAGCGGTTTTGCGGGCATCCCCATCGGCATGGCCTTGCTCGTCACGAACCTCGTCGGCATCCCGATCACAAACGCGTCGATCAATCCGGCGCGCAGCCTGGGTCCTGCGATCTACGCGGGTGGATGGGCGCTGGGCCAGCTGTGGCTCTTCATCCTGGCCCCGCTCGTCGGCGGTGTCATCGCCGCGCTCGTCTACAGGCTGCTCGAAAATCGTCCCTCAACGGTTCCGTGACACCTGCTCCCAGATCATCTCGTTGCTCGGGCTGAAACCGAGCGACGCGTACATGGGGCGCGCCTGGTCGGCGGCGTGCAGGCGAACGCGCCGGCAGCCAAGCGCCTGCAACCAGTCGAGGGTCGCCGCGGTCACGGCTCTGCCAGCTCCGCGGTGACGATATGCCGGCAGCACGTAGACGCCCGCGATGTATCCGGTCCGCGTCTTCAAACAAATAGCCGGGTAGTTCTCGAGCAAAAAGCCGACCGCGCTGCCGATGACGCGCCCCCCGTCGCGTGCGAAGAACCAGCGCAGCTCCCCCGCTTCGTGTCTGCGGAGGAAATACGCGATCGAGCGCGCCTTCCAGTCGGCCGCGAGGTCATGGCCCGGCATGCCGACCTCGCGCCGCATGGCGAGCCAGAAATCGGCGGCGACGTCGAATTCGTCTGGGGTTCCCGTGCTGATCTCGATCGACGCGGAAGCCATGCGCCCTCCGTCGCAGTGCCCTGCCAGGGTAGGTCCACGCGAACCGGCGAACCTACACGACTCATTCTTTCACTTCCCACGTGAGTCTTTGGAGAGAACATGGCGACGCTTATCGAGCAGCGGCCCTTTTCAAACGAACCTATCCGCACGTTTGCATCTGCGCCCGAGCGCGAAGCCCTCGCTGCAGCGATCGCGCGCGTGCGCGCCGAACAGCGGGACTACGACCTCATCATCGGTGGTCGCCGCGTGCGCGCCGAGCGCCAGTTCCCCTCCATCAATCCCGCGCATCCGGGTGAGATCGTCGGCCGCGTCGCGTCGGCGAGCGTCGAGCAGGCTCGCGCCGCCATTGGTGCCGCGCAGGACGCCTTCGCTGCTTGGTCGCGGGTCTCGGCGCAGCAACGCGCGCAGTTGCTCTTCGCCGCAGCGCAAGCGGTGCGGGAGCGCCGCGACGAGTTCGACGCGCTGCTCGTGCTCGAAGTGGGGAAGAGCTGGCCCGAAGCGGACGGCGACATCGCCGAAGGCATCGACTTCTTGGAGTACTATGCAAGAGAGATGCTGCGTTTCGCCGAGCGGCGTCCGCTCGTCCCCATCGCGGGCGAAGAGAACGAGCTGCACTACATCCCGATCGGCGTCGGTGTGATCATCCCGCCCTGGAACTTCGCGTTTGCGATCATGGCGGGCATGACGTCGGCCGCGATCGTCGCCGGCAACACCGTCGTGCTCAAACCCTCGAGCGACTCGCCCGTGATCGCGGCGCGGTTCGTCGAACTGCTCGAATCGTGCGGCATGCCCCCGGGCGTCGTCAACCTCGTAACGGGTTCGGGCGGCGCCATCGGCGACGCGCTCGTGAGCGATCCGCGCGTGCACTTCATCTCGTTCACCGGCAGCAAAGAAGTCGGTTTGCGCATCAACCGTTTGGCGGCGGACGTGCACGAAGGGCAGCATTGGATCAAACGCGTGGTGGCCGAAATGGGTGGCAAGGACGGCATCGTCGTGGCTGCGGATGCGGACGTGGCCGCCGCGGTCGAGGGCGTCGCGTCAGCGGCGTTCGGATTCAGCGGCCAGAAGTGCTCGGCGTGCTCGCGCGCCATCGTCGAGGCGCCCGTCTACGATGACTTCGTCGCGCGGCTCGCGGCGCGGGGAGCAGATCAACGTCGGCGATCCGGCCGATCACGAGACTTTCATGGGGCCGGTCATCAACGAACGCTCCCGCGACAAGATCGAAAGCTACATCAAGATCGGCAACGGCGAGGGAACTCTGCTCACCGGCGGCGAGCGAGCGGGCGATGAAGGCTATTTTCTCGAACCGACCGTCTTCACGGACATCTCACCCACCGCGCGCATTGCGCAAGAAGAGATCTTCGGGCCGGTGCTCGCGGTCATCAGAGCCAAAGATTACGACGATGCCCTGGCGATCGCCAACAACACGGAGTTCGGCCTGACCGGCAGCGTCTACTCGCGCGATCGAAAAAAACTGGAGCGCGCGCGCGCCGAGTTCCACGTCGGCAATCTCTACTTCAACCGGAAGTGCACCGGCGCCATGGTCGGCGTCCATCCTTTCGGCGGATTCAATATGTCCGGCACTGATTCCAAAGCCGGCGGTCCTGACTACTTGTTGCTGTACTTGCTCGCAAAAACCGTGAGCGAGAAGGTCTCGTAAGCAAACGAAAGAGCGGCCGGCATCGCACCGGCCGCTCGCTCGTCCCCCAATAAATCCTTCTTCTTTAGTGTTCCCTGAACCAGACTTGCAGGCCGTTGCACACCCCGAAGGTGATGATTTCCTGCTCGAGATCCCTTAGCCACTGCCGCGAGGGCAGGGAGCGGCGTTCCCACGAAACGGTCACGCCGCTGAGAAACGGCGTGATCCTATAGATGACGTTGGAATTGGCCATGTCCGTCGCGGCTCCGATGAGCTGGCTCACAGCTGCGGCGAGCTCGCGCGAACGGACCATGGGATCGAAGACGGGAACGGCGATGACGCCCGATCCGTCAACGCGCGGCGGCGGTTGTGTGGTCCGCTCTTCTTTTCGTTTCTTCAGACTCGGCATCGCAGGTCCCCTTCACGCGTCATATGTCCGAGATTCCCACATCATATATGATTTGCGGGATTTTGGCGCGGACGCGAGTCACTCTTCAGGCCATTTTTAAGCTGAGGCGGTAGAGTCGGTGGCGGGACCCCTTGATGAACCGCTTGATCGCCCGCGAACTCATGGACGACGCCACCGCCTCGCCGGCGGTGTGGCGCAGCACGTTTCGGGACTTGGCGCGGGTCAATCGCTATCTGGGAGGCTGGCAAGCGCTGCGGGCGGAGGTCGACTGCATGCCCAGCATGCCTCGGCGCATTCTCGACGTCGGAGCCGGGGGAGCGGATCTCTCGGTCCGGCTGCTCGATCACCTCGCCGCCAGGGGCGTGCGCGCCATATGCGTCGGGCTCGATCACTCGCCGCCTGCGCTCGAGGCGGCAGCTGCGGCGCACGCCGATCGCAAGGAGCTCGAACTCGTTTTGGGAGATGCGCGAAGCCTCGCATTCGCCGACGGAAGCTTCGACCTCGCTATGATGAACCTCGCCCTCCACCATCTAGACGGCGACGACGCGGTCGTGGCGCTGCGAGAGTTGGCTCGCGTGGGCAGATACGTGATCGTGAACGACCTCAGACGAAGCGTGTTGGCCTGGGCGCTCGCGCGCATGACGTTTCCCGTGCTCACCCGCAACCCGTTCGTGCGCCACGATGGGCCGATCTCGGTAAGGCGCGCGTACACGCCGCGCGAGATGCGCGCTCTTGCACGCGCCGCAGGCTGGCGCTCGGCGCTTGTTCGCACGCACGCCTGGTTTCGCGCGACGCTCGTGGGCGGATACGCCTGATGTACGATGTCGTGGTCGTCGGTGCGGGTCCGGCCGGTTCTTCGCTCGCCTTGCGGTTAGCTCGCGTGGGTTACGACGTCGCTCTGCTCGATCGCTCGCGCTTTCCGCGAAGCAAGGCCTGTGGCGACTACCTCTGCGCGGGAGGCGTACGCGCCCTCCAAGAGCTCGGCGTGAGCGAGCGCGTGCTGGCCGGGGCCCATCCGATCCACAGCGTGGCGTTGCATGGTTTCGGCGAGCAGATACGCTTTGCGCTGCCGGGCGACGGGGCGTTGTCACACCCGCGCGATCTGCTCGATGCGCGCCTCGTGGAAGCCGCACTGGATGCGGGCGCGCAGCTGCTGCACGGCTCGTTCATGCAAGCGCACGCCGAGCACCGGCACGTGCTCGTGCGGGTTCGGCGCGGCGACGGCGGTGAGTCGGTGCTCGCGACACGCGTGCTCGTCGGCGCAGACGGCTCTAGGTCCGTCGTGGCAGTGCGCTGCGGACTTGCCCGCCAGGGCCGCAACAACGGGCGGTGGGCGGTGGGAGGCGAACTGCGCGAGAACACCTCTAGCAACGAACTCGAGATGTACGTCGCAGATGAAGGCTACTATGCGCGCAATCCGCTCGGCCCAACGTCGGTCAACAGCATGCTCGTATTGCCGAAACCCGCGCGCGTCGAAGATGCAGACGCAGCCGTGGCGGCGATCACGGATGGCGCCCGAAGATTCGCGCGGGAGAAGATGAGCAAGCGAGTCGCGATCGGTCCTTTGGCGTACCGCGCCGACACGGTGATGCGCGGTCGTGTCTTGCTCACCGGGGACGCGGCGCAGTTCCTCGATCCCTTCATCGGGCAGGGTGTGACCACGGCGCTGCGGCTCAGCGATCCCGCGGCACGAGCGGTGCACGACCTGCTGGCAGGTCGCGAAGCCGAACGCGTGGGTCGCGAATATCGCTCGGCGTGGCGCGCCATCGTCGCGCCACGCCGAGCGCTTGGGGCTCTCGTGCGAACGATGGTGCGGGTCGGCTGGGTCCGCCGCCGCTCGCTGCGTAACTTGCGTCGCGATCCGGCGCTCGCGCAAGCCATGCTCTCCGCCGTGAGCGATCTCGTGCCGGCTCGCAAGGCCCTCACCTCCGCGAATCTGTTGAGGTTGCTCGTCGCATGATGCTCCGCCAATCCATCGATATCCGGGCGCCGGCGACGGTCATCTACGACGTGGCGCACGACGTCAGCCGCTGGGCGAGCCTGCTCCCCCACTATCGCTACGTCCGCGTGTTGGAACGCAACGGCGACGATGACTGCGTCTGCGTCATGGCGGCGCGGCGGAATTTCGTGCCCGTGCGCTGGACGGCGGCCGTGCATCTGCTGCCGCAGATCCCGCGTATCGAGTTCACGCATATCGGAGGTCCGACGACGGGCATGCGGGTCGCCTGGATCTTCGACCCGATCAGGCAGGGCACGCGCCTCACCATCTGTCACGACATGGCGCTTTTGCGCCGTCCGCTCGTGCGCACGGCTTTGGGTTCACAGATCGCCGCGCGGGTCTTCATCGAACCCATCGCGAGCCGCACGCTCGCCTGCATCAAGGCCCTTGCGGAGGAGCGACATGGCTGAACGCGTTTTCATCACGGGCATCGGTGCGGTGACGCCGCTTGGGATCGGGCGAGTGCAGCTGTGGGCAGGTGCGCTGTCAGGGAAGCGTGCGGTGCAGCAGCTCGATCGCTTCGATCCGTCAGCTTTTCGCTCGAAGGTCGCGGGCCAAGTGAATGATTTCGATCCCAAGAGCTTGCTCGACCGTAAGGAGATCCAAAGGACCGATCGCTTCAGCCAATTCGCCATCGCGGCGGCGCAGCTGGCTTTTGATGACGCCGGCTTCACACCGCACAACGGCGATCCGGAGTTCGGCATCTGGATCGGCACCGCGCTCGGCGGCGTGGTCTATGCCGAGCGCCAGTATGAGGCGTACCAGCGCCAAGGCATCCGCGCGGTCCATCCGATGCTGGCGCTTTCGGTCTTTGGCGCGGCCTCGTGCTGCAACGTCGCCATCCACTTCGGGTTGCACGGGCCGTCGATCGCAAATTCTAACTCGTGCGCGGCGGGGGCGGTCGCGATCGGCGATGCGTTTCGAGCCGTGCGCGACGGCGTCTGCCGCCGCGCGCTTGCCGGGGGCGCCGAAGCGCCGCTTGCGCCGCTGACGTTCGGCGCCTTCGACCTCATCCGCGCGATGTCGACGCGCAACGACGACCCGGCCCACGCGAGCCGGCCGTTCGACGCACAGCGCGACGGCTTCGTCATGGCTGAAGCAGCCTGCCTGTTGCTCCTGGAGCGCGAGTCCGATGTGGTCGCGCGCGGGGTACGCCCGTACGCGGAGATCGCGGGCTACGGGTTGACCAACGATGGACTGCACATGACGGCGCCCCGGCCCGATGCGCGCGAGGCGTCGCGATCCATGCTCGCAGCGCTGCGGGAGGCCCAGGCGGATCCGAGCGAGGTGGTGCACATCAACGCGCACGGCTCCTCGACCCTTTTGAACGACCCCACCGAGAGCAAAGCGATCCGCGCGGTGCTGGGCGATCGGACGGACCGCGTGACGATCTCTGCCATCAAGGGCATGATGGGCCACGCGCTCGGCGCGACGGGAGCGGTGGAGGCCGCGCTTTGCGCGATCGGCATCCGCGAGCACACGGTGATGCCGCTTGTGAATCTCGAGAGCCCCGGCGACGGTTGCGACCTGCACTATGCGCCGCCGACCGCGCTTCCGCTGCGCCAACCGCTCGTCTTGTCGAACAGCTTCGGCTTCGGCGGCCTCAACGCAAGCCTCGCCCTGCGCGCCGCCTAAGCTCGCTTGTGCACGACGAAGGTGGGAATGGCTTGGCCTCCCCGCGAGACGTTGATGATCCCGTTGTCGGATAGCCGCGTCAAAATTCCGCCGGCGTGGCCGCGAAAGACATAGGCGTTGCGATCTTCGATCAACGGCTCAAGGCTAGCGCCGCGCTCCGGCGCCGAGGCGTCGAAGACCGGATAGATGGCGACCGGCGCAGGCACGCGTTCCTGAACGACGTAATCCGCCGTGGCCGCAAGGTCGAGGGCGCTGTGCCAACTTTGCGCGGCGGTTTCCCACCCGAGGAACACGTTTTCCCCGCCATGTGCGTCGTTGGGTTTGAGCACGAATGCGCGCTGCTCGTCTTCCAGCCGGCTGCGCTCGATATCTTCCAAGCGCCACGTCTGCGCCACCAGCCGGACGATCGCCTCGCGTTGCTGCTGCGAGAACCACGCGGCGTTGCCTTCATCCCAGAGCGCGGCTAAGGCGCGCTTCTTGTGCGCGATCGTGCAGCGAAAAGAGCTTGCGACGCACACTGCACCGTCGGCGTACGCTTGCACGAGAGGGTGGTTTAAACCATAGTGCGCGAGAAAGTCGGCCACGAGCAAGCGTTTGTACACGAGATCGACGCGCCGCCCGAATGCGCGAAGCTCGCCGCCCGCATAGCGCAGGTCCTCGGGCGTGGCGATCGATGCGCTCATGCCGTGCGCCTCAAGGTCCGCTACAACCAGAGAGAACTCCGTGCTCGTCGCGGCTTTAGCCACGTCGAGCACGGCCACGCTTGGTGGCCGGCGCGCTATGCCCTTGCGCTCGCAGAATTCATCCCAGACCGCGACGAGCGTCTCGCGCAGCGCCACATCGGCCCGGAGGTCTTCGACGTCGAACTCCGAGGCGAACGCGTCGAAGACCGGCAGGCGCCGCACGAGCGCCGCTTGACCGGCCTGATAGGACATGCCGGCGGGGCTGTCTGCGTTGTATTCGATGACCTTCGGCCGCGCGTCGAAAAACGTATCGAGCCGCGACACGATCGTGGGGTCGTCGTAGCCGGGATCGATCGTCATGAGCGCTCGCTCGGCTTCGCTCAAGCCCAGCCAAGCGGCAAAGGATGGATCGGCAAGCGCGTGCCGTTCGACGATACTGATGCAGTCCCAAAAGTCACGCACGGCCGAACGAAGCTGCGCTAGCGTATCGGCGGTGACGAATGCCGGGCGCAAGGAGCGGCACTGCACGGTGCCGCCGAAGGTCAGGCCCTCGCGGAGCTGTGCCGCGGCGAAGTCCGCGACGACTTGCGGCCCGCACAGCGCGGGATCGGCGCACAGCTCGTGATACCGATCGATCGCGCGAGCGAGCCAAGCCTCATCGCGCGTCGCGCGCGCAGCGAATACCAATGAATGCCGGCCTGAAGTGGCGCCGGTAGAAATTGCGGAAGCTCGTACGCGCGAGCGCCGGATACGTATACCACGAACCGCCGCGCGCTACGTAGTGATCTGCATCGAACCAAGCTTGCGAGTATTCGGGATAGGGATACGCGACAAAACCGGGATAGCCCAAAAACGGCGAGGACGTCCATTGCCACAAGTTCGCGCAGACATCGTTGAGTCCGAGCGCGCTCGTGTTCTCGCGGCGCGTGCCGACGGGATGCGTGGAAAAGGTCAGC
The DNA here is from genome assembly GCA_021325335.1 of Pseudomonadota bacterium. Lineage (GTDB taxonomy): Bacteria > Vulcanimicrobiota > Vulcanimicrobiia > Eremiobacterales > Eremiobacteraceae > JAJPHJ01. The sequence continues at coordinate 9,231 of JAJPHJ010000081.1, forward strand.
GGCCGGCTGCGCTCGCCGTTCTCCTCATCACCCCACGGGAAACGGCGCATCGCGCTGCGAGCAGGATCCCAAGCCGCCGCGACTTCCCATTCGAATTCCGTGGGCAGGCGGCGCCCACGGAACGCGGCGTAGGCCTGCGCTTCGAACCACGACACGCCGGTGACGGGTGCATCTTCGCGCAAAGGGATTTCCGAAAAAAAAGTACGCTCGCGAAAGGGTTGTGCGGACCAGCCCAGCGGGAGCGAAACCCCGGTCCGTTCTTTCCACGCCCATCCCTCGTCGCTCCACAGCTCGCGCAGGCCGTACCCACCGCGCTCGATGAATTGCGCGTACTCGGCGTTGGTTGTGAGATCGCGATCTATCGAGAACGCTGGGACGTCGAGCGCCTGTGGCGGCAGTTCGTTGTCGTAAGCGAATCCGGCGCCGCGAGCGCCGATCCAAGCTCGCACCGATGGCACGGCGATCTCCGCGGCCGCCGCCGCGCGGCTGCCCGTGAGCGGAGCCGGACCGGATTTTTTTTGCGACGAGGGCAGGGTCTGCAACACGAACGCGATCGTCTCTTGATGCTGGCACTCGTGCTCGTAGACCAAAGCAAGCGCATACGCCGGGCTTAGCCGTCCGTCGAGAGGCGGACCATCGAGGTCGGCACGCTCGATGAATGCGACCACCCGCTCGAGGGTCTCGTCAAGGTATGCATCGATCTCGGTCCGGTTGGGCAAGACCGGCGCCTCTTCGCGGGGCGTTTTGATGGGATCGAAATAGATGTCGTAACGGGGGTTGATGCTCGCCTCGCCGGCGCACCGTTGCAACATCCAGTAGTTCTGGTAGACCCCGATGTGGGCAAGATGCCATAAGAGGGGACGGAATCCAGGCATCGGTTCGGAGCGCAGGACCGACTCGGAGGTCACCAAGTCGAAAAGTTGAACGGTCTGCGCCCGAACCGAGCGAAGCCGCTCTACCCCGCTCAACGCCAATGTTTGAGGGCCCATCAGGCACGCTTTCCTAATGCAACAACCTATTCCTCGGCGCGGACCCGGTGGTTCCGCGCTCGCCGCACTGACGCTCGACGTCGAGAGCGCTCGCGAATTCATTCTCGCGCGCGCCAAACCCGAGCACGAGTGGCGCGTGGGCATCGAATATGAAGCGATCGGCTTCGAGCGCGCGACCGTCGCGCGTATCCATCGCGAGCGCGTGCAAACGCTGCTCGTCATGTTCTGCAAAGCGGGCGGAGAGCCAACTCTAGAACAATCTGACATCATCGCCGTGCGCATGCCGTACGGGGATGTCACGCTCGAACCCGGCGGTCAAATCGAGTTCTCCGGTTTTCCTGAAAGGGAGCTCGATGACAATGCCCGATCGCTCGACCGGTTCGTCGCAGATCTCCACGCATGCGCGAGCGAGCTTTCGATGTTCTTCGTCGGACTCGGCTTCGATCCGACGTGCGAACTCGAGTCGCAATCGTGGATCAACAAGCGCCGCTATGCGATCATGCGCCCGTACCTGCGCAAGCGCGGAGTCCGGGCATGGGATATGATGACCCGGACCGCCGCCGCGCAGACGAGCATCGACTATGGCGATGAGGAAGACCTGGGGCGCAAGTACGTGCTCGGCAACCGAGCCGGTCCGATCGTCGCTGCGATGTTCGCCTCCTCACCGTTCGCGGGCGGCGTTGCCTCGGGATACAAATCCACGCGCTACGCGACATGGCTCCAAACCGATGACGACCGCACGGGCCCAGGCCCTGCGTCGCTCGACGAGCGCTTCGACATGCGCCGCTACGTCGCAGGCGTGCTCGACGTACCCGCGTTCTTCCTCGAGCGTGAAGGCGTGCTCAAAGACGTCGCGGGGCGACGCATGCGTGAGCTGGAGGAAGCCGACCTGGACGACCTGCCCAGCTTGTTGAGCATGGTGTTCACCGAAGCGCGCGTGCGCGAATACGTCGAGATGCGCAGCGCGGATGCGAGCACCCCGGAGATGGCGCTCGCGCTTGCGGCGTTTTGGAAAGGCTTGGCCTACGACTCGGAAGCGCTCAACGAGGCTTTGAGCAGCATCCCTCGGCTCAGTCGCGCCGAGTTCCGAGCATTGCAGGCCGCGGTGGCACGCGACGCGCTCGCGGCTCGCGTCGGTACTCTTGACGTGCTCGCGCTCGCGAAGGATTTGGTCTCCCTCGCGCTCTTCGGGCTGGCGAGGGTCGCCCCAGAGGAGCTGCATTATCTCGATGCCTTGGCGCAGAACGTGCTCATCGACGAAGTCACGCCCGCCGACGTGTTGCTCGCCGAAAGCAAAAGCTCTGGTATCGAGCGCACCATACGGGCGCACGCGATCGCGTAACCCGCGCGCTTACTCGATCGTTGAGACGAGGATCGGTTTCGTCGTGGGTTGTCGCGAACCGCCGGCGGGTTCTATCGTCACCGCGACGATCGCGCCTTTGACGGGTGGCTCGTCGATCGCAACGTTCCCGCTACCGTTCGCATCAGGCGAGAAGACAGGCTCCGGCTTCGGCAATGCGTGCGGCACGATCATCCAGGCCTGATATTGCCTGCCCGCGGGCAGCGCCGCAAGACCGCGAAGTTGGAGGTGCAGGGCCGCCCCCGCGACCGTGAGCGAACCCTCCACGTGACACGGCTGCCCCGCGGGAGCGCAGGCCACTGCCCACGTCTGCGGCGGCGTCGGGTGCATCTTCCAAAATATCCCGACCGCGAGGAGGACGACTGCAGCCGCCATTGCCGGAATGAGCCAGCCGGCGCGTCGCCGTGGCGGCAAGGGCACGACGCGCGCGGGCAACGAACCCAAGATATTTTCGCGCAAGGCAGGCGGTGGCGGCTGCGCGACCGAGCGTCCGAGGGCGGTCGCGGCCGCGCTCGCTTGGCGGAATTCCTCTTGGCACAGCGGACAGGTGGCGAGGTGCGCTCGCACCGCGGCACACTCGCCGGTGGCTGCGTCCACGCCGCCGAGCGCGTAGACAGCGACCATCTCCAACATCTCGGGCGTGTGCTGCGCGTTCATGTCGCCACCCGCTGCTGCAAGGTCTGCCACAGCTGACGCAAACCGGTGCGGATCCTGCTCTTGACGGTACCAAGCGGCGTGCCCGCGCGCTCGGCGACCTCGCGATAGGAAAGACCGCCGAAATATGCTTGCTCGATGGCCTCGCGCTGTTCCGCCGGCAATTGGCGCAGCGCATCGACGACGGCGCTTTGCTCGACGCGCGCAACGACCTCGTCCTCAAGGTCGCTCGGGGCCGCCACGTCCTCCGGCATGTTGGGTTCGCGGGTTCGCATCGCCGCGCTGCGCAGCACGTCGAGCGCTGCGTTGCGGGCCACACGGGCGATCCATGCTGGAAAGTTTCCGCCCGCGAACGCGCTCGGCCGGGCCCACAACATGGTGAAGACCGACTGGGTCACGTCCTCCGCGCTCGTGGGATCGGCAAGAATGCGACGGCAAATGCCATAGACGACCGGGGCGTGCCGGTCGTACAACTCCGCGAAGGCGTCCTTGTCCGATTGCCCTGCTCGCAGCAAAAGCGTGCGGTCGTCGCTCACCGGTCGGAGCGGTTCTGGCGCCTCTTTGGGGATGCCTGGTGCGCGGGCGAGGAGCAGCCCCACCTGAAAATCGAGCGTGCCAATCACATTACAATCACCTGAGAATAACGAGCGAGCGGCGGGTTCGGCTTGACCGGCCACAGAAAATGAGGCGACCCTCGCCTCGGTGTGGACGCGTGCAAAGGAGACCCGCCATGAAGTCGCAACGGTTCGCCATCCTCCCCGTGACGGCGGCCACGGTCGCGCTTGCCGTCCTGGCAGCGACCGGCTGTAATAACTCGTCGACCGGATCTGTCCCGCCCCCGCCGCCCTCCTCGAGCGGCGCGATGTTCATCACCGATTTCACGAACAATTCCGTGCTCGTGTTCGGCCAAAACGCGAATTGCGGAAGCTGCAACCAGGCACGCCTCGTCCAAGGCGCCAGCACCCTCATCAACCACCCGATCGGGATCGCGGTCGACAACAGCGGCACGATGTATGTCGCCAGCAGCGGCAACGCCAATGTTCTCGAGTTTCCCGCAAACGGTAAGGGCAACATCGCGCCCACGTTTCGGATCAACGGCGTTTTCAATACACCGAGCGGCGTCGCGGTTGACGCGGCGCGAAACGTGTACGTGACCGACACGAATCTCAACAACGTCCAGATTTTTGCACCGGGTTCGAGCGTGCCGACGGCCACGATAGCGGGGAACCTCACCCAACTGAACGTGCCCGACTTCATCGCGCTCGATGGAGCGAACGACATCTGGGTCGCCAATCAAAACGGCAATTCCGTCATCGAGTTCCCCCCGCTGACCAGCAACCCCAACGGCAATATCGCGCCCATGCAGGTGATCTCCGGTGCAAAAACCACGATCACCAGTCCGCAGGGCATCGCCTTCGACTCCCAAGGCCGGCTGTGGGTGGTCGTCAACACCGGGATCGGCAATTTCGATGCCGTGCTGCTGTTCCAGGGAACGCTCAACGGCAACATCGCGCCAGCCAACCAGATTTGCGGTCCGGCCACCGGGGTGAACAACCCCACCGGCGTCGCCGTGAACAGCCAGGGTACCGTGTTCGTCACCAACTCGTTCTTCGGCTCGCCCGGGTACATCACGGACTTCGCCTCGAACAACATCGGCAACTTGAGCTGCAACGGGCCGTTGCCCAACGCATCGGTTGCGGGACCATCCATGCTCAATCCAGCCGGAATCGCCCTGCATTAGAAATGTAGGGTCCGGCTTGCCAGCCGGACCCTACATTTCGGGGGAAAAAAGAGCCGTGGGACGGTGAAAAGCCGATAAGACCGTCCCTCTCGGCCACGGAAGCCGCCTGGCGTTGCCGAAGAAGTCCCGTCCTGGCCGGCTCCTAAAAAAAGGCTGCGCCACCACCAAAAAACGACCCGTAGGAAACGGTCCAGCCATGCGCCGCCGCCCAGCCCAAAGTCCCGCCACGCACACCCTCCCAAACGGTCTGCGGGTCGTCACTTGCCCCATGCGCCATGCCGGCAGCTTGAGCTTCACGCTCGCTCTGCGGGCTGGATCGCTCTACGATCCCGCGAACCGCGCCGGTTTGGCTCACTTTCTCGAGCACCTCATCTTCAAATCCACGCGCGACTTCTCGCGACACCAGATCGCGGCGACCATGCAGCGCTGCGGCAACCGTTTCGATCCCACGACGAGCAAGGAGATGATCTGGATCGCCGGCACCGTGCCGATGGGGAAAGTCGACGCGGCGCTTGCGCTCGTCGCGAGCGTCACTCAGCGGCCGCTGTTCGACAAGAACGACCTGGAGACCGAGCGTCAAGTCGTTTTGGAAGAGCTGCGCGACTGGGAGGTGGATCCGAGCAAGTGGATCGAGGTCCTCACCGATCAGACCTTGTGGGGTTCGCACCCGCTCGGCCGCGATACCGGCGGCACGCGGGCGAGCGTCCGCGACATCTCGCGCGCTCACGTGCAGCGCTTCCATCGCAAGTTCTTCCATCCGGCAAACGCCGTGCTGAGCCTGGCGGGTCCGATGCGCGCCGACGAAATGATCGAATCTGCACGTGCGCACTTCGGTGCATGGCGCGCCGCGCCCGGCGCGACGTTCCCGAAGCGTCCGCCGACCATCGCCGCCGCTCCCTCTTTGCCGCAAAGCCGTCGCGCGCGCATGGTGCGGCGAGCGGACACGCAACAGGTGTGGTTCTCCGTCTCCACCACGACGCCGTCGTATCCGCACGGGCACCGCGCTATGCTCCACACCCAACTCGCGCAAGTGCTCGTCGGCGACGGCGACGGCAGCCGGCTGTGGGATGGTTTGCGAGAACGGCTCGGCTTGGCATACGAGGTCTACGCGACGCTCGACTTCTACGCCGAGATCGGGGTGATGAGCGCCAAGGCGGCTGTGGGTCGCGCGAGAGCGGCGAGCGCCGTCAAGGAGACGAAACGGATCCTCGCAGATACGGTCGCGCGAGGGTTTTCCCATGACGAGGTCGCCCGCGGCAAGGATGCGTTGGCGGCGCAGATCGAGCTCGTCGCCGAGTGGAATGCAGCCAACGCCGCGCGCTACGCCGAGCTGGCGCTGTTCGACCAAGAACTGCAGACGCCCGTCCAGGAGCTTGCGATGCTGCGCACGATCCGCGCTCGCGAGTTCAACGCGTTCGTCGGCGAGCAGCTGCGCTGGGATCAGGCCGCAGTGTGCGCCATCGGCGAAGGGCCGGCGCTCGCCACGATCTCTTCGTAGCAGCCCTCAAGCGCTGCGGGTACGCCCCGCCTCGACGATGAGCTTCGCGGCCGCGTCCACGCTGAGATGCTCGGTGTTCACGATCAGGTCGTAGAGCGACGGGTCGCGCCAATGCACTCCGTAATACTGCTGCATGTAGGCGAGCCGGTGCTGGTCCGACTTCTTGATCTCGCGCGCAGCGTCGTCCGCCGAACACCCGGTCCGCTCGCGCAGCCGCGCCACGCGAGCCGCTGGCGGAGCGGTGATAAAAACGCGCAACGCGTCCGGCCGATCGCGCAACAGCAGCGGGGCGCCGCGACCGATCACAACCAGCGGTTTGCCGGTCGCGTGCTCTTGGATGATGCTTCCGGTGAGCTGCACCATGCGCTCTTCCGACCAATCGGGCAGCCCTTCAGCAGCGTAGGCCTCGGGGTATGCGGAGGTGATGATGCGGAAGAGACGGTCGACAAAACTCTCGACATTCTCGTCGCGTGCTTGGACGTACGCCGCCGGCGCGCCGATACGTGCCGCTACGAGGTCGATGATCTGGTTGTCGAGGAGCTCGGCGTCGAGCATCTGGGCGACGCGGTCCCCAACTCCTCGGCCGCCTGCGCCGAGCTCTCGGCCGATCGCGACGATCATGCGGCCGTCCTTTGTGCGAGAATCAGTCTCGCGTCTGTGCGTCCGGCGGCGTCCACACGGACGGCTTGCCGCCTTCGCGCCGGAGCGTGGCCCGCACGACTGCCGGAGGGAGCTGCGTCTGCGCAAGGTCCAACGCGACGTACCACGTGAGGTCGTCTCGCAGATTGTCACCGCGTCTGGGCGGGCGAGGGCCCTCGCCGTCCGCAGCCGCCGCGACCGCGATGGAGGCCGGTGCAATCCCTTGATTGCGGAACCAATCGATCGCCGCAGTGGCGTCACCCAACCGCGCAAACGACGCCGAGGCATACGTCGACGTGACCATGAGGGGTAACCAGTTTGCGGCTCCTGGGGCTGACCCTGCCGTCCCTACGACTTGTCCGGGAAGCGCAAGAGGGTAAGGCCGCCGGATGTCAGCCCGTCGCAGCCCGTGAGATAGAAAGTCCGGGCGACCTGTCCGCGCACGCGATAGGTCCGGCTTCCCAGATCCGTCACCCTCACGCACGCGCGCCCCAGCCGCTGTTGAAGGTCGGGGCGCGACGGAAGAGGCTCTTTGTCGAGGAAGATTGCTCGCGTGCGCGCGCTCCCGGTGAACCAGCCTCGCGCCTCGCGCCCCTGAGCGTCGTACCCTATGACAACCGGCGTGACGCCGCCGTAGAAATCCAGCACGCTCGACAGACCGTATCCATCGGTCATGACAATCGCGCCGCTCGTGCGCGCTTCGCTTGCCAGATCCCGCGCCGCCGGTTCGTAGGCCCAGATCTCGAAAGCCCCCTGATTGCGCAAGTGCAACCCGAACGCGTTGCCGGCGAATTGCAGCGCTTGCATCGGAAATGCGGCGACAGCGAACAGGAGCAGAGTCGCCGCCGCTGCCGGAGCGACGACGAGGGTACGCGACGTCCGCGACATGCGCGCGGCGCACAGTCCCAGTCCACCGATGAGCGAAAGCGCGGCGCCGTCAAGCCAGTTGAACTCGACGCGTTCCCGCGTCGCGAGCAGCAGGCACGTCGCGAGCAACGGAAGCGAGGTCCACAAGACCAGCCGATTGGCCAGCGTATAGCTTGATGCGAGCGCAGCGATCGTCCAACCCAGCGCGACGAACAGCCCAGGCGTGAGCACTGCGGCAAGCACCGCGAGCAACGCGGCGATATTGCCGCCGGGGACGAACGGATGGCGTCCGAGGAGTGCGAACCGGGTCGCCGCCCAGCCGTGGGCGGCATCCCACATGACGTACGGCGCGATCGCGACGGCGAAGAGCGCCAGAGCCGCGAGCGCGTGACGCGACGGTGAAACGCCGCTCTCGCCGTGTGCGCCGAGACGAGCCCCAGCCGTCAGCGCGATGACGACGCCCAGAATCAAGAAGGCGCCGAGCAGACTCGAGAGCAGCGTCGCGGCGACGGCAACAGCGAGCGGTATTCGGAAACGGGAAGCAGCCGGCTCCAGTGCCCGCAGGCCGAGGTAGAGCGACAAGCTCCAGAAGAACAGCTCCGGTCCGTCCGGAGCGGCGATGGTGAACGCGATTGTCGCGAAAGGTGCGAGCGAGAGCACGAGCGCGGCGAAAGCTCCGGCGAGCCTGTCGCCGGTCGCGCGCGTCACAAAAGCTGCCAGCGCCAACGCGGCGCCAAGCCCGCACAACACGAACGGCAGCCGCACCAGGAACGCGCTCCGTTGACCCATGTCGAACGCCGCGATGAGCCAGGCCACCATGGGCGGGTGATCGAGGTAGCCGAAAGCGAGCCTGCGGCTCCACTCCCAGTAGTAAGCCTCGTCTCCCGACAGCGGCAGGCGCGCGGCGACAACCACACGCGCGGCGGTCGACGCGGCGACGACGATCCAGGCCATCCTCGTGACTGCTATCGAATTCATGGCCCTGTCCAAGTTTTGCGCGCAAGCGCACAAAAATCTTGCGCCGACAGAACGCAAGGCGCGTACAGGAGACGAGCCCGCGCAGCCATGAAGTGTGAGCGTCCTAGTTTCTCCGAGGATATCCATGCCGAAAAAAACGCCAATCACCGTCGCGTACGGCGACGGCATTGGACCCGAGATCATGCGAGCGACGCTCGACATCATCGTGGCCGCAGGCGCGGCGCTCGAGCTCGATGTCATCGAGATCGGCGAAAAGGTCTATCTCGCGGGCAATCCGAGCGGCATCGCCCCCAGCGCGTGGGAATCTCTACGCCGCACGCGCGTCTTCTTGAAGGCCCCGATCACGACGCCGCAAGGCGGAGGCTACAAGAGCCTCAACGTAACGACGCGGACCATGCTCGGCCTCTACGCCAACGTCCGGCCGGCTATCGCCTATGCGCCGTTCGTCGACACGAAGTACCCGGACATGGACCTCATCATCGTGCGCGAGAACGAGGAAGACATCTACGGCGGCATCGAGTACCGTCAAACCCAGCAGATGACCGAGGCCCTGAAACTCATCTCGCGGCCCGGGACCGAGAAGATCGTCCGATTCGCCTTTGAGTACGCGCGCGCCAACGTCCGCAAGAAAGTCACCTGTTTCGCCAAAGACAACATCCTGAAGCTCACGGACGGGCTCTTCCACAAGATTTTTGATGAGATCGCCTCCCAATATCCGGACCTCACGAGCGAATTTTGGATCGTGGACATCGGAGCGGCCAAGCTTGCCGATACGCCCGAGGCTTTCGACGTGCTCGTCCTGCCGAATCTGTACGGCGACATCCTCTCCGACGTGGCGGCGCAGATCGCAGGCTCGGTCGGCCTGGCGGGTTCGGCCAACATCGGCGATGTGGCCGCCATGTTCGAGGCCATTCACGGATCCGCGCCGCGCCGAGCGAACCAGAACCTGGCCAACCCTTCCGGCCTGCTCCAAGGCGCGATCCTCATGCTCGCGCATATCGGACAGACCGACGTGGCCAACACGGTGCAAAACGCATGGTTGCGCACGATCGAGGACGGCATTCACACGTATGACATCTATAAGGAAGGTTCGAGCAAAGAAAAAGTCGGTACCAAGGAGTTCGCGCAGGCCGTCGTCGCGCGGCTCGGTCAAAAGCCGGCGCAGTTGCGCCCCGCCTCGTACCGGCCATCCGGCTCCACGAACGTCGTCGCCGCGCGGACGAAGGAAGCCAGCCCGGAACGCAAGGCTCTTGTCGGCGTAGACGTCTACCTGGATTGGACAAAAGGGAGGCCGGACGAGTTGGGCGCGGGGCTACGCCCTCTGGGTGCGGACCGCATGAGGCTCCAGGCCGTTTTCAACCGGGGCACGGTCGTCTGGCCGAACGGTCTGCCCGAGACGTTCTGCACGGACCATTGGCGCGCGCGATATCTCGGCAACGACGGGATGACGCTCGAGAATCGCGACATCATCGCGTTGCTCGAGCGCATCGGGGCTGCGGGCTACGATTACATCAAGACCGAACACCTTTACACATTCGACGGCATTCCGGGATTTTCGGCCGGGCCGGCCTGACCGGAGGCGCGCGACGGGCACGGGTCAGATGGATACGTTCGGGGTCAGATCGACGATCGAAATAGGCGGGCGGCCCCGCTCGTACTTCAGTCTGGAAAAATTGGAGCGCGCCGGCGTAGGCAAACCTTCGCGTCTTCCGTTCTCGATGAAAGTGCTCTTGGAGAACCTGCTCCGTCGCGAAGACGGCCGGACCGTGACCGCCAAGCAGATCGAGGCGCTCGCCTCGTGGAACCCGGCCTCGCCCACCCAGGCGAATATCGCGATGTATCCGGCTAGGGTGTTGCTTCAAGATTTCACCGGCGTTCCGGCGGTCGTGGACCTCGCTGCGATGCGCGACGCGATGGCGGCGCTCGGGGGCGAGCCCAAGCGTATCAACCCGCTGCAAGACGTGGAGCTGGTCATCGACCATTCCGTGCAGGTCGACGCCTGGGGTGACTCGGGCGCCTTTCGCGTGAATGCCGATTTGGAGTTCGACCGCAATCGCGAGCGCTACGCCCTCCTCAAGTGGGCGCAACAGGCGCTCGCGCGATTCGTGGCCATGCCGCCGGACACGGGCATCGTCCACCAGGTCAACTTGGAGTATCTGGCCCGTGTGGTCTTCGAACAGCAGCAGGACGGCGAGGCGGTGCTCTATCCTGATTCGCTTGTGGGCACCGACTCCCACACGACCATGGTCAACGGTCTGGGTGTCCTCGGCTGGGGTGTCGGCGGCATTGAGGCGGAAGCGGCTATGCTCGGCCAGCCGCTCACCATGCTCATCCCGGACGTCATCGGATTCCGGATAACGGGAAGGATGCCGTCGGGAGCGACGGCGACGGATCTCGTGCTGACCGTCACGGAGATGCTGCGCAAGCGCGGCGTCGTCAATAAGTTCGTGGAGTTCTTCGGCAACGGGCTATCGGGCTTGAGCGTGGCGGACCGGGCGACCATCGGCAACATGTCGCCCGAGTACGGTTCGACCGTCGCCATCTTCCCGATCGACGATGCGACCGTCGCTTATCTGCGCCTGACCGGCCGCTCGCCCGAGCACATCGAAGTCGTGCGCGCATACGCGAAGATGCAAGGCCTCTACCGCGAGGACGACGCACCCGATCCGCTCTTCACCGACATTTTGGAACTCGATCTTGGACAGGTCGAGCCGTCGCTCGCGGGCCCGAAACGCCCGCAGGATCGCGTGCCGCTGCGCACCGCGAAAGCCTCGTTTGAAAGCGCCCTCTCCGCGTTCGAGCAAGGTCGCGGTCCGAAGAACGCGCCCGCGGGCTCGGTGGAACGGTGGGCCTCAGAAGGCGGCAGCGTCGCGACCGCGGCGACCGTGCGGCGCAAAGCGACCTATCGCGATCCCAACGGCGTCGAGGTCGATTTGCGCGACGGCGCGGTGGTCATCGCCGCGATCACGAGTTGCACGAACACGTCGAATCCCAGCGTGATGATCGGCGCGGGATTGCTCGCGCGCAACGCGGTCGAGCGCGGACTTGCCTCGAAGCCCTGGGTGAAGACGAGCCTCGCGCCGGGATCGAAAGTCGTCACCGAATACCTGCACAAAGCCGGTTTGACGCCGTACCTCGAGCAGCTCGGTTTTTACCTCGTGGGCTACGGATGCACGACCTGCATCGGCAACAGCGGGCCGCTCGATGAGTCCATCGCCCGGGCGATCGCGGAGCACGAACTGGTCGCCTGCGCGGTGTTGTCCGGCAATCGGAACTTCGAAGGGCGCATCCATCCGCTCGTGCGCGCCAACTATCTGGCCTCACCGCCCCTCGTCGTCGCGTACGCGCTCGCCGGGACGATGGATTTCGATCCGCACAACGAGCCGCTGGGCAAAGACTCGTCCGGAAAACCGGTCTTCCTCCACGACATCTGGCCGGCGCCCGAAGAGATCGGCGCGACGGTTGCCGAGTGCGTGGCCGAGTCCATGTTCCGGCGACAATATGCGAACGCGTTCGGCGGCGACGAGCGCTGGAAGGCGCTGGGGGTGAAAGCGGACGAGCGCTTCGCCTGGGACGAGAGCTCGACGTACGTGCGCAGGCCGCCGTACTTCGCGGGCATGTCCGCCGAGCCGAGGCCGCGGGAGGATGTGCAAGGCGCGCGCGTGCTGGCGGTGCTCGGCGACTCTGTGACGACCGATCACATCTCGCCCGCGGGAAACATCGCGCACAAGAGCCCCGCCGGCAGCTATCTTATCGAGCATGGGGTGAAGCCGGCTGATTTCAACTCGTACGGCGCGCGCCGCGGCAACCACGAAGTGATGATCCGCGGCACGTTCGCGAACATCCGATTGCGCAACCGCTTAGCGCCCGGCACCGAAGGCGGCGTGACTCGCCACCTCCCAAGCGGCGAGCAGATGTCGATCTTCGAGGCGTCAATGCGCTACAAGGCAGAAGGCGTGCCGTTGCTCGTCATCGCCGGCAAAGAATACGGTTCCGGCTCGTCTCGTGACTGGGCGGCCAAAGGTCCGAAACTGCTCGGGATTGTCGCAGTGATCGCGGAGAGCTTCGAGCGCATTCACCGCAGCAACTTGATCGGCATGGGCGTCTTGCCGCTCGAATTTGCAACCGGAGCGTCGGCGCAGACCCTCGGGCTCACCGGAGAAGAGGTGTACGACATCCGCGGCGTCGCGCTTGGAGTCGGGGTAGGTGCGCAGCTCACCGTCGTGGCTCGCCCGCCCGACGGAGCGCCGCTCGAGTTCCGCGTGCGCGCGCGCATCGATACGCCCGACGAAGCTGAATATTACCGGCACGACGGCATTTTGCCGTACGTGCTGCGGCAGCTCCTCGCGACCGGAGGTTAGCGATTGGGGGTCAGAGAAGCCGTCGGGCTCTAGCCGGGCAATGCTCAACTACACGATCCGCCGACTCTTACAGGCGATTCCGCTGCTGATTTTCATCAGCATCATCCTTTTTACTATTCTGCATTACATGCCGGGCGGGCCGCTCGCCCCGTACATGCAAAACCCGCACATCACGGC
>JAJPHJ010000005.1 GCA_021325335.1 Pseudomonadota bacterium
CCAAAACAGCTGCAGAGCAAGTCCTTCACCCAGCGCTACGGCGTCGCCACCTCGGTGATGGAGTACGCAGGTCTCAACTTATGGCCGAAGGGCTATCCGCAAGGGACGTTTTGGCAGACCGTGCTCGGCCCATACGACTACTATGCGATTCGTTGGGGCTACGGACGGGTCGCCGGCGCGCGCACGCCTGAGGCCGAACTGCCGACGCTGAACCAATGGGCATCGCAATGGAACAATCCGCTGTATCGGTTTGCCTCGGATGAGGACGTCTCGTATCGTGACGCGCACGCGATCGACCCCCGGGTCTCTCAATTCGATCTGACGAGCGACCCGCTCAGCTGGGGCGAGGCGCAACTGAAGTTGTCCGATCACATCCTGCAGACGCTCGACCACCACTTCCCGCAGTACGGGCACACCTATGATGAGGAGCGCGCTGCCTTCGAGAGCGCGTTCTTCACAGAACTGGCGAACGGCGCACGCCCCGAGCACTACATAGCAGGAGAATACTTGTCGCGTTCGCACGCGGGCGACCGCGGTGCCCCGACGCCCCTCGTGCAAGTCTCGCGCAGCGACGAGCTGCGCGCCTTCTCTCAGATGCGCCGCTACCTCTTGGGAGACGACGCCTGGCACTTCTCGCCGGCCACGTTGAACCGGCTGGTGTACAGCGAATGGGAGACGATCCAGGGCGGCGCTTGGGCATACAACCCGCCGCCTCGCCACGACGAGCCGGTGGCGGAGTTCGTCGAAGGGACGCAACAGTTCGTCCTCCAGCAGATGTTCCAACCGCTCATGCTCCAACGTTTGGACGACTTGTCGCTGAAGGCCAAACCCGGCAGCACGATGAGCTTGACCGATCTCTTCAACTGGACGCAAGACGCGGTGTACAGCGACCTGAAAGATCCGAAGCTGAACAGCATCGGGCTCATCCATCGGTCGCTGCAGCAGTCGTATGCCCGCATGCTCGGAAGGCTATGGCTCGCACCCGCCACGAGCGGAATGCCGTACGACGCCGAATCACTCGCCCGTGCCAAGCTCGTGAGCTTGCGCGACGACATCGGCGGTGCGCTGCGCCGGCCCAACCTCGACGAGCTGACGCGCGCACACCTGCAAAACCTCGCCGACGTCGTTTCGCGCATCCTCGACTCGCGCCAAGTCGAGCAGATGAGGTAGCTCGGTCAAAAAGGGGAACGTGATGCTTAGATCGCTCGCAGCCGTCATCGCTTGTGCAGGGGCGCTCGCGATTGCGCAGGTTCCGTTCCCGGCAGTCGGCGCCACAGGGCAAGCCTTGAGTTTGCGCTTCGCTCTCGGGCACGGGCGGCCGGTGTACATCGACGTCGAAGGCAAGCTCGGCGCCGACGTGCGTGTATACGGGGTAAAGAACCGCAACACGCTCGACCTGGTGGCGCAGCCTGATGATGCGCTCATCGGTCACGTACAGGTGCGCCAATGGGCCGCGTCCGATGGAGTGCATATAGCAGTCGAGCGCCGGCCGGGCGACCAGCCGAGCTGGTTTTGGCAGCGGCACGACGTTCACGTCAGCGTGCACTTGCCGGCTGATACCACGCTCACGCTCAGTGCGGTGAACGGGCCGATCCATGTTGACAGCGTCACCGCGCCGCTCACCGTCAACCTCGTCAACGGTCCGATCAGCGTGGAAAACGCGGGCGCCGTGCTCTCGTTGAAGACCGTGAACGGCCCAATCACCGCTGAAGTCACCGAAATGACGCGTACGCCCGCGATCTCTTTACAAGTGACGAACGGTCCCATCCAGCTGACGGTCCCGCACGGCTTTCGCGCAATCGTCGACGCGCATGCCATGATGGGGCCGGTTGACGACGGCTTGACGCATTCCGACGGTCCGGGTCGGGTCGACGCGCACGTGGTCACCGGCCCCATCACCTTGAGCGAGTCTTAGCCGCTAACCCACCAGCTCTCGGTGCATGCGCAACGCGAAAATAGCCGCACCGGCTTCGCGCGCGATCGCGCTGAGCGCCTTGACCTCATCGGGGGCATAGCGCTTCTCGGTCGGTGTGGGTCCGCACGCCACGAAGCCGTAGAGCTGTCCAGCCAAAGGCATCGGTAGCGCCAGCGATCCCGGAATAGCGGACACGATGTCCGTGAGGTGGACCGCCCTTCCGCCTTGCATGCAGCTCACCGCTTCATCGTCGCCCGGCACCGGCGTGCTTGCGACCTCTTGCGCCGCGTCTAGCGGGTGATACGCGCGGTCGGCCTCGCGAGTGAAGATCGACACGAAGCGGGCGTTCGTGCCGCGTTTGATCGCATCGCGCAGTTGCAATTGCAAGTCGTAGACGCTCTCGAGCAGCGCGATCCTCGCCTGAAAGTCCTGGAGCGTCGCCAGCCGCTGTTCGCGGTCCGGCGAGAAGATGCGCTCGATCAATTTTTCGAACGACGTATACACCTTGTGGAACAGCAGGAAGAACAGCAGCGCGAAGGCCACCTCCAAGAAACCTTTGATGGCCGGCGGCTGCAGCATAACACTGTCGCTACGGCCCGTGGTCAGCCAGCCGGAGAGCAATCCTGCGGTGCGCGCGCCGAGAAAATGATCGGCCGAGAAGTACAGCACGAGGAGGATTCCACCGGCGAGCGTGGCCGCGAGCGCGCGATCGAGGAAGTACTCGACGTCGAAGACCTGCCCCCAAAAGATGGCGAACGTCAAGGCGAGTCCCAGCGCGACGAAGCCCGCCGCATCGACGTAGTTCAACCAAACCGGATCTGCACCGGAAAGCGCGCGCACGATGAAATGCACTGCGGTCGGAAGGGCGTAGAGCACAAAGCCCGTCCAGACGATCACCATCCGTTGTTGCTCCAAGAGATACTTGGACCTCACCCAGCCGATGAAGGCCAGCACCGGCATAGCGAGCTTGATGAGCGCGTAGCCGATCAAATACGTGTTGAACAGGGGGGTGACGTCGATGCCGGCCGGATTGAAGCGTGGATCGAGATGCGCGATGATGTTGGGGCCGACCACCTGGTCGTTCGCCTGCGCGGGAAGCTTGAGAAACTGCGCGGTAAAACCAGCCAATCCAATGAGCAACACCAGCCACGCCCATTTTCTGACGGATCTTCGAATGCCCCAGAGATCTCCGTCCCCGAAGCTGGCGGCGAAGTACAGAAAAGCCGCTAGGCCCAACGCCGTGCCGAGATATTTCGTGACCATCGCGATCCACAAAAGGGGGCCGTTGTATTCGTACCACTGCCAGTAGACATCCAACGAACTGCAGATCAACGCGGTGCTGAGCGCGATCGCGCTCGGGCCTTTGGCACGCCAGAGCGTGAGCAAGCCGAGCGCCGCGAGCAGGCATCGAGCCCAAGCCTCGATGTTGTGGTGCCTTGTATAGACGACCGAACTCGACGGATTGAGCGCCATGTGCTGTCCGATGGGGATTTGCGTGGCGTCGTAGAGGCCGAAGAGCAGCGCATAAAACGC
>JAJPHJ010000115.1 GCA_021325335.1 Pseudomonadota bacterium
CTCATCACGTACGTTCCGGATTGGTGTGTCATCAGGTTGCCGCAATGGAGCAGTTCGCTGTACGTGTGGTCGGATTCATAGATAGACTGCATCGAACAAGCCATGCCATTAGCTGCAAACTCGCTGTGCCACGTGCCCACGATCGAGTTGTTCGCAGCGGCAACTTCCCCGACGCTGAGCATGAGCCCGAGGACACTCGCCGCAGCTAGCACGGTTATGCTGCTTTTCACCCGGGCCTCCATCCGCTTAAGCGCGCACGCGTTTTCCCAGCGACTCAAAATCGTGCATCGGCACGATTGCAGCCACCGGTTTGCGATTGCGGGTGAGCACGATGCGTTCGCCGCCAATCGCGACGCGTGAGACGACGACTGCGCTGTTTTCGCGCAATTCCGAAGTTGAGACGTAGTTCGATTTGTTGACTGCGAGCAATTTTGCAAGTTTCTTCGAAGCTTGCGTTTGTTTGTCTGATGGGTTTGGCAAGACGCCCGCTCCTTAAGGCCACGAAGACCTTGGTGAATCGTGCATACGGGTTCTCGTTCCACGCGCACCGCCCTATCCCGGAGCGCCGCCGCCCTGGTGTTTCGACGGCCGTGGGCACACGCTCTCGCGCGAAAGAGGACAGCGGTATGCAGGTGGGCTAACGGCTCTCGGTAGCGCCGAAATCGGCGCGGGAGGGTTGAGATGACAAAGATTCTTGCGAGTCTTGGTATTTTTTGCGTTCTCACAACGGCCGCGATCATCGCAAGCGCGGCGATGATGATGCAGCCGACGATTGTGCCGGCTGGAGGCGCGAAATGGATGCCGGTCACCGGCATGACTGGGCTGTCAGAGGCAGTCTTGTACGGCACGCCGTCGAAGGCGGGTTCGGGCGCGTTCGTCGTGCGTTATAAGGCTACCAGCGACGTGACGTTCCCACCCCACACGCATCCGACTGATGAAATGGTGACCGTTCTCAACGGCACCTTGATGCTTGGTCTCGGCGATAAGGTCGATTGGACCAATGGAAAAGCGCTGACCGCCGGCGGCTTCGTCGGCATTCCCTCTGGAGTTCATCATTTCGGCATGTTGAAGGCCGGGTCAGTGATCCAGGTGAGCGGTGTTGCCCCTGATACGATGAACCTTATCAAAACCCCCAAACCCTCGATGTAATAGATCCAATACGTCGTCCACGAGCTCCCGAGAGACTTCTCTTGGGAGCTCATCTGATGCTTGACCATTCACGATGCCCTAACGATTGGGCAGGAGAAGAAGCCGTCATGATTCCCGCGTACGCGGTACGGTCGAGAAGCGCATCTGCAAGGCGGACTTGAGTCGCGTAACGGGTGAGGGTGTGACGCTGAGAGAAAAGCTCGGGTGATGGACCGCGTCATCAGCGACGGTGAAGTCGTACTTGGGATGCTTGCCTTTGCCGCGCTTATCTACTCTGGCGCTTACAACTTTGTCTCGAACTCCGGCAAGCCTCGGCCACCCCGAACCCGCGCCAGCATCATCAAGGGCCTAGCCACTTTGGTGGTGGGCTTCGCCGTTGCGTTGATGCTGCTCTACGTGCTTCACGTGCCGCTGTTATGGGTCGTCGCCCTCGCGTTCATCGGCTCAGTGGTATCATCGTTCATCGAGCGCAAGAAAGCACAGCCCGTCAACTAGCTCTGCGTGCACTAATGATCGGTACGGTTTGGCGAATGAAAGCGCCATGAGCGGAGCTGAACAACGACGAACTCTTACAACATAAGCGTGGGCATGTGGCGGAATTGGCAGACGCGCCGGACTTAGAATCCGGTGGCCGAAAGGCCGTGTAGGTTCAAATCCTATCTTGCCCAATCCGTAGAAACACGTTGCGCGAATATCATGGCGTCGTCGCGAACGACCAGGTCGTCGTGATCGTCTCGTGATGGCCCTTGATCGTGACCGTATCGTACTGCGTCCCCGAGATCTGCGCTTGAGGGCCGGGCGTGAAATGTCCGCTGACCACAAGCTGCACCGACACGGGAAGCGGGCCTTTCAAGGCCTTCTCCATGTTGCGCTGCTGAATGCGGCTGCCGATGTGCAGAGCTATCCCCGCCACCGGACTCAACGCCAGGCTGACCACAAGAGCGAGACCGGTCGTCTTCATTTTCTTGTTCTTGGCTGCGCTGGAGCTTGCCGGCGGAAGGATCGTCATCGATTGGCCTTGCGTCTGCCCCTGATAAACGATCGCGCCCGCTTCGGCGGGTCCGGGTACCATGTGCAAGGTCGTCGGGATCGGCGTGCCGACACCGGTAGGCGTCATGTTGTAGCTCACGTCGAACGGCGCTGTGCCTTTGAGCTTCAGCACGTTCGAAGCGATCTTCGTCGTGAGCAGCAACCGCCCCAACATCGCTTTCGCAGCCGCGGCGGATTGCGGATCTTGCGAGTCGACGCTCATCTTGGCGACTGTCTCAGGCGTCGGCTGATAGGTGCCGTCGCTCGCGAGCGCGAGATCGAGCGTTTCTGCTTCACCGCCGGCGGGCGCCAAGGTGACGCTGACCGTGGTCGCGCTCGCGTGCGTGATCTTGACCGTGCCCGTGGCGGTCGTCGTCTTTCCTTGCGCTTGCACGGAGGTCTGGAAATTCAACGTGATGCTGCCGCCTACCGGAAGTGGCCCGTTTCCGGCCGCGGATGCGCCAGCAGCATACGCAGAAGAGAACTGGCCAACGCACATGGCGCACGCAACAAAAAGAGCAACAAACCGTACCATCACAGTCTCGCTTTCTTTCAGAGGGATAACCTTGGGCTTTGTTTCCTCGCTTTCCCTGCGGGGCTGGGACCGTGCCGCACTAGAGACCGGAAAGAGGCTCCATGCCGGTCAACGAATCCCCCACCATGATTTCATTGACGCTTGGGCGTCGCGCAGCATGCGTTGCCGTCGCCGCGTTCGTAATCGTACCATTCACGATTGCGATCGCATCAGCCGCGCCGCCCTCTTACCACGTCCTTTTCAACGGGCAGTACCTGGCGCTAGCCCAGCCCCCCATCGAACGAGGCGGACGCGTCTTCGTGCCGATGCGCGCCATCTTCGAAAAGCTCGGCGCGGGCGTCGCGTACGACAACGGCACGATCAACGCCACGGCCGGCGAAAAGACCGTGCAAGTGAAGATCGGATCGAACCAGGCCATCGTCAGCGGACAGCAGACCTACTTGGACGCCGCGCCCTTCATGCAAGGATCGACGACCATGGTGCCGCTGCGCTTCGTCTCCGAAGCCTTGGGCGCGACCGTCGAATACGATGCCAACAGCGGCGCGATCAATATCGCGACGATCAAACCGACGGTGCCAGCCGGCACTCCGATCCAAGCGGCGCTGGGCCAAGATCTCAGCTCGAAATCGGCCGTCGTCGGTCAGTTGATCTCCGCAAAGGTGCTGCAACCCGTGCCGGATGCCTTGCTCGAAGGCGCGACGATCATCGGCAAAGTGATCCAAGCGTCCCCGGCAAGTCAGGGTCGCAATCCAGAGCTTGAGCTCTCGTTCAACGGTGTCAGGCTCGCCGGTAGCAGCGCGACGCTGCCGATGTCGGCCAAGATCCTCAAGATCAGCATCACGCAAAAGTCCAATGCGCTCAACGAAGCCGCGGGGGCCGCAGCCGGGATGGTCGTGGGCAATATCATCGGAAAATGGCTCGGCACGAATGCCGGCGGAGCTGTCGGTGCAGCCGGCGGTTACGTCCTCACCCAGAACGCGAAACAGGATCTGAGCGTGCCGGCCGGATCGCAGGTCTCGCTCCAGCTGCTGCAACCGCTGACGCTCAAATAACTAGTGGTGTGTTTCCGGCGGGGGTTCGTTCGCGTCTGATTCGCGTACGCTGATCACAGTGGTCCACAGCATGAGGCCCAAGTAGAAGAGTCCGCCCAGCGTGAGGATGATGAAGACCATCGTGCCGTCGCTCATCGCAGCGGATTTCGTCTCGTGGAGCGGCCTTTCCCGGCAAGGAGAACGACCCAAGCCGCTTAAGAACGCGAAACCATCGCGGAAGTAGCTCAGCGGTAGAGCATCGCCTTGCCAAGGCGAGGGTCGCGAGTTCGAATCTCGTCTTCCGCTCCATCATCAGTCCCGCAACACCTTCAAGGAGAGCCAAACGGCCGGTCGAAGCCGAATATTCCCTATGCACCAGACCACGTTGCGCGCACGTTGACCGCGTCCGTCAAAAAGCTCGGCCCGACCGAAGTGGAGCTCGAGATCCACGTCTCGCCCGACGAGCTCGTCGCCGCGCACGATCGCGCTTTCCGCAAGCTCGCGCAACGCTTCAAACTTCCCGGCTTCCGCGCCGGGCGTGTGCCGAGAAAGATCTTCGAGCAGCACGCCGGCAAAGAGAGCATTGAAAGCCAGGCGTTGGAAGATCTCGTTCCCGAGGTGTACGCAAGCGCCCTCAAAGAGCACGAACTGGAACCGGTCGACCGACACCACATCGATCTCGATCGCAAAACCGAAGAAGGTTTGCTCATCCGCGCGAAAGTCGCCGTGCGGCCAGAGATCAAGCTCGCCGACTATCAGAACATCCCTCTCGTCCGCAACGCTACCGCCGTCACCGATGCCGATGTGGACCATAGCATCGAGTCGCTCCGCAAACGCGCCGCATCGCTCGAACCCGTCGAAGACCGCGGCGTCGAAGAGGGCGACGTCGTCACGCTCGACTATCGCGGTCTCATCGATGGCCAACCCTTCGAGGGTGGTACCGCCGAAAATCACACGGCCGAGGTCAGCGCGGAACGATTCGTGCCGGGCTTCGCCGAGCAGCTGCACGGCCAAAAAGCGGGAGAAGAGCGCACGCTGCGCGTCACCTTCCCGCCCGCGTATCGCGCGAGCGATCTTGCCGGCAAGGAAGCGATCTTCTCCGTGACCGTGCACGAGATCAAGCGCGCGGTGCTGCCGCCGCTCGACGACGACTTCGTCCGCTCTGTATCGGATCGCACGACCATTGCAGAGCTGCGCGACGACGTCCGTGCCAGGCTCGAAGCCGTCAGCGCTGCTCGCGCGCGCGAAGATCTGCAACGCCAAGCGCTCGACGCGCTCGTGGCCCGCAACGACATCCCGCTGCCCGAGGTGCTGGTCGAGCGCGAAATCGACAACCTCGTCGCCGACGCGAAGGCGTACATGCAACGCATCGAGCGCTCGTGGGATGAATATCTCGCCGCCAAGCCGACCGACGAAACCGGCCTGCGCGCCGAGTACCGCGCCGAAGCGCAACGGCGCGTGAAAAGCTCGCTCTTACTCGAAGAAGTGGCCAAAGCGGAAAAGCTCGAGGTCACGACCGCCGATATTGAAAGGGAGCTCGATTCGATGGCCCGTTCCTACGGGCAGAGCCGCGA
Source organism: Pseudomonadota bacterium (assembly GCA_021325335.1). Lineage (GTDB taxonomy): Bacteria > Vulcanimicrobiota > Vulcanimicrobiia > Eremiobacterales > Eremiobacteraceae > JAJPHJ01. The sequence continues at coordinate 5,319 of JAJPHJ010000115.1, forward strand.
AGCCGTCATCGAGGCTTTGCGCCGCACCACCGGCTTTGGCATGATCGTCGATACGGTGCGACGCGGAAAAGCATTGGATTTTCTCGTGGAGCACGCACAGATCAGTGAAGCACCGGTTGCCGCTGTGGCGACCACCTAAATAGGGGAGCACAATGGGACATTTGGTACCAATGGTCGTCGAGCAAACCGCCCGGGGCGAGCGCGCTTTCGACATCTTTTCCCGCCTGCTGAAAGAGCGGATCATCTTCGTCGGAGGCCCTATCGACGACAATCTCGCGAATCTCGCCATCGCGCAGCTTCTATTCCTAGAAAAGGAAGATGCCGATAAAGACATAGAGATGTATATCAATAGTCCCGGCGGCAGCGTGACGGCGGGCCTTGCCATATACGATACCATGCAACTCGTGAAGCCGGACGTCGCGACTTTTTGCGCGGGACTTGCGGCGAGCGCCGCTTCAATCTTGCTCACCGGCGGCGCCAAGGGAAAGCGTTTTGCCCTCCCGTACTCGAAGATACTCATCCATCAACCGTGGGTCTCCCAGGTGGGCGGCCAGGCGACGGACCTTGAGATCTACGCGAAAGACCTGCTCAACACGCGCAAGATACTTTCGAACATCTACGTGCAGTGCACCGGACAACCGATCGAACGCATCGAGCGCGACATCGATCGGGACTACCATCTGAGCGCGGAGGAAGCCGTGGAGTACGGTCTCGTCGATTCAGTGATCAGTCGCAACTCACGCGATTCGAACGCCCCGAAACCGTCAGGCGGATAAACAGACGTGTTTCGATTCGGGGACGAGAAGGGACAGCTGAAGTGCAGCTTCTGCGGCAAGTCGCAGGAGCAGGTGCGCAAGCTGATCGCCGGCCCCGGCGTCTATATCTGCGACGAGTGTATCGAGCTCTGCAACGAGATCATCGAAGAAGAGCTCTACAAGAACGTCGATGAAAATCTCCGGCTGCGGAATATCCCCAAGCCCAAAGAGATCAACCACATCCTCAACCAGTACGTCATCGGGCAAGACCGGGCGAAGAAGAGCTTGGCGGTGGCCGTTTACAACCACTACAAGCGCATCAATTCGAACCAATCCGGACAAAACGACGAGGTCGAGCTCCACAAGAGCAACATCCTGCTCATCGGCCCGACCGGCTCCGGCAAGACGTACTTGGCGCAGACGCTCGCGAAGATCTTGGA
>JAJPHJ010000096.1 GCA_021325335.1 Pseudomonadota bacterium
GCCGACGCCTTCTGCTCGCCGAAAAGCTTTTCCAGCCGGAGGGGTCTGCGCAAACGCAGAAGGATGAAAGCATGAGAGCGCGCCTCACCCTTTTGATTTGCGTGGTGCTCCTGCTGTCGGCGTTTGCGTTCGATTTGGTCACCCCACAGGCGCTTGTCGCCGCCATTCTCTTGACCATTCCCGTGACTTTGAGCAGTCTCGTGCTCGACCGGCGGGCGACGGCCGCATTCGTCCTGGCCGCGCTCGTGGCAGATATCGTCGCGGGATGGTACAACGGCGTGGCGGACGGACACCAATGGAGTTCGATCGCGATCGCGAATCGCGTGCTTGCTGCGTTTTCCATCGTTCTTGTCGGCGTGCTGGGCACGCTCGCCCAGGCTGCGGCGCAGCGCAGCGGACAAGTCCTCGCCGAAGAGCGGCAGGCCGATCGCGAACAAGCGCTGCGCAGGGCTATGGAGACGATCCGCTCTTCTCTCAACGTCGAGCTGGTGGCTCGCGCCATCGTCCGCGAGGCGGTCGAAGCGCTCGGCGTGGATAGCGCGAGGCTCTACACGATCGAAACCCACAATTTAGGGGCGACGACCTTCACTTGGGAAAAGGGCGCCGAGGATGTCCGCATCACGAACGAGCGCCCGAGCGCAGAGCTGTTGTCGCTCTTGCAGCGCAGCTCGAGCGAGCATCGGGTCATCGCCATCACCGGATCCGATGCGCTCGGTCGATTTGCGCTTGCGACACTCGGAGCAGCGCGCGCCATGTGCGTTCCGCTGGAGAATGCTCAGATGCGATTCGGCATGCTCTTACTGTGCGCCCAGGACGAGGCAGCGCTGGCTCCAGAACTGGAGCCGTGGGTGGCGATATTCGGCGAGCAAGCGACGGTCGCAGCCGCTCAGGCTTCGCTGTTCGTCGAACTGGCTCGCCGCAACGCGGAACTCCAAGAGGCCAACACGACGCTGCTTCGGCGCGGCGAAGTGATCCGCGATCTCGTCTACGCCCTGTCGCACGACTTGCGCACGCCGCTCAGTGCGGCTGCGATGACGATCCAGCAAGCGCTGGATGGCGTATACGGACCGTTGCCCGAGAAATATCGCGAAATCCTCAACCAAACACTTGCTTCGAACGACGAGTTGCGGCGGTTGGCCGAGACGCTGTTGCTGGTCGCGCGATATGAGTCAGGCGATCGGCCGACCGTGCGCGAGCCGGTCGATCTGACGGCGCTCGCGCGGCAGGTGTCGACCGAACTCGAACCAATTTGGCGAGCCAAGAAGATCAACTGTTCCGTGGATGCCGATGGAGCCGTCGTCGTGCACGGCGATGAGGGAGAGCTGCGCCGGGCGCTCATGAACCTGCTCTCCAATGCCATCAACTCGACGCCCGAGGGCGGTCATATTTGGATGAGGCTCTCACAGACGGGTGCCCGCGTGGCGGTGCGCGTCGAAGACGACGGCTACGGGGTTGTGGCCGAGGTGCACGACCAGCTGTTCCGCCGTTTCGGCCCGGGCGATCGCGTCCGCCGCGGAGGCGGTTCGGGCTTGGGCCTATACATCGTGCGGCTCATCGCGCAGAGCCACGGCGGCACCGTTCGCTATGAAGCGCGGCCGGGCGGCGGCAGCATATTCATGCTCGATCTTCCGGCGGCAACCTATATCTCCTCAGAGACGCTCGAAGCCGTCGAAACCGCGTGACTCGCGTTCTGCTCGTCGAGGATCATCCGCTGACGCGGGCTGGGTTGCGTGCTGCTCTTGCCGACGCCGGGTTTGACGTGGCCGGCGAGGCCGCCGACGGGTTAGCGGGATTGGACCAGGCCATCGCGCTGCGGCCTGACATCGCGGTGGTGGACTTGGGGCTTCCGGGGTTGGACGGCGTGGAGCTCACCCGCCGCCTCCGGCAGGCCGTACCGGACACGAGGGTCGTCATCTTGACGATGCACGATCTCGACACCGAAGTGTTGGCCGCCCTCGCCGCCGGCGCCGATGCTTACTGCGTGAAATCCAGCAACCCTCAAAACGTCATCCTGGCGCTTGGGGTGGTCGCCGAGGGCGGCGCATACTTCGACCCTGCAATCGCGCACATCGTCTTGCGCAAGATCGTCACTCCCTCAGCCGGACCGGTAACGCAGGCATCCCCCTTGAGTCCCCGCGAGACCGACATATTGCGGTTGATCGCAGAGGGTGCCGGGAATGCGGACATCGCGAAACAGCTGTCGTTGGGCCTTGGCACGGTCAAAGGACATATCCGCGACATCTTGGAGAAATTGTCGGCAGCCGATCGCACGCAAGCCGCCGTCGTCGCGCTGCGACGAGGCATCATCTAAAGGTTCACACCCCCAGGGGGTAGGCCTCTTCTCCGTGCAGCTCCGCGTCGAGACCGCGTTCTTGCGCGAGCGGATCCACCTTGACCGGCGTGATCCTGTTGATGAGCCACAGCATGCCGTAGGTGAACGTGAACGCCCATGTGCTGCATACGAGCGCTGCGACGAACTGTTTGCCGAAGAAGGCGATGCCGCCGTGCACGAGACCATCGGCGCCATTCGGGTTCCACGCGAGCGACGCAAACGTGCCGAGCAAGACGATGCCGAGGAAACCGCCGACGCCGTGAACGCCCCACACATCGAGCGCATCGTCCCACCCTTGCCGGTTCTTCAAGGCGACGGCGAAGTAGCAGATCACGCCGGAGCAGACGCCGAACACCACCGCCGTCGAGGGTGAGACGTAGCCGGCAGCAGGCGTGATGGTGGCAAGCCCGGCGACGGCACCGGTGAGCAACCCGACGAATTTCGGTTGGCGGCCACGGATCCACTCGACGAACAACCATGTGATGGCCGCGAATGACGCCGCGATGTCCGTGTTGAGAAAGGCAGCGGCGGTGACGGGGTCGACGCGCAGCTCAGAGCCCGCATTGAAGCCGTACCAGCCAAACCACAAGAGGCCCGTCCCCAGCGCGATCAGCGGCACGTTGTGCGGGCGGTTGTCCAACACATGGCGCCGCCCGAGATAGAGCACGGAAGCCAGCGCGGCGAATCCGGCAGAGGCGTGCACCACGATGCCCCCAGCGAAATCGAGCGCGCCCCATTTCGCGAGAATGCCATCGGGGCTCCAGAGCATGTGCACGAACGGGAAATAGACCAAGACAAGCCAGGCGGTGAGGAAGAGAAAGTACGCTTTGAAAGTGACGCGATTGGCAAAAGCGCCGGTGATTAGCGCCGGAGTGATGATGGCGAACATCATCTGATACGCGACGTGGACGACGAGAGGAATACCGGCATCGTTCCCCGTGAACATCGTGTGGAGGGTGATGCCCCGCAAGAACGCATAGTGGGTCGGATCGCCGATGATGCCGTGCCAATCCGGACCAAAACTTTCCGAATAGCCGAACCAGTACCAGATGACGGTCGTCCATCCGAGCGACACGAAGCTTTGAACCATGATGGTGAGCACGTTCTTGCGCTGCACCAATCCGCCGTAAAAAAAAGCGAGCCCAGGGGTCATGAGCA
>JAJPHJ010000089.1 GCA_021325335.1 Pseudomonadota bacterium
AACTGCAATGGCAAGACACCGCGCTCTCGTTAGTTCGATTTAACGACGTGGCTCATCTTGAAGGCTTGCGCGCCGACCTTAGCCGCCAGGCACTTTAGTAGTGCTCGATCGCCAACACACCGTGCGCCTAGCGTGCTTGAGGGACAGGGCGCACCCGCGAGCGGGCGAACGTCCGAGTCCAAACTGGGGGTTAACCGTCATGCCAACCCGCAAGATTTTTCTGTCCAGCACTCTCGGCGCGTCCGCCCTCTATGCCGCTGTACGAGCACAGGCGGATCCCGCGCCGGCGGTCTCGCCGACGCCGCAGTCGGGCGCGACGACCAAGCCCACGGCGCTCGCCAAAGAGCTCGCCTCATCGCTCCAGCGCGGTCTCCCTCGTGCAAAACTTTCTGACGCGTTGACGGAGAAGGTCGCCGAAGCGATCCAACAAGGGTTATCGGTCGCCGACAGCTTCCGAAACAAAAAGAACGCCCAACTTCCGCCGCCGGATTTTATATTCACCGCGGCTTCCGAGGACCGGCCGTGACCGCCAGCTTCGCTTCGATCGCAGATCTCGGGCGCATGTTGCGCGCCAAACAGACCAGCTCGGTCGAGCTCACCAAGTTCTTCCTCGCGCGACTCGAACGCAGTCACGCAGAACTGAACAATGTAGCCGCGTTGCTGCCTGAGCGCGCATTGCTCCAGGCAAGCAAGGCCGACAAGGAACTCGCGAGCGGGAAAGATCGCGGAGCTTTGCACGGAGTCCCCTTCGGCGCCAAGGATCTGCTCGCCGCGGTCGGCGCGCCGACGACCTGGGGTGCCGCCCCATTCAAAGATCAGCGGTTCGATTTCGACGCAGAAGTTATCGTTCGGCTCGAGAACGCAGGCGCGGTATTGGTCGCCAAGCTCGCGATGATCGAGCTCGCCGGAGCGATGGGCTACAACCATGCAAACGCCTCGCTCACCGGAGCGTGCAAGACGCCATGGAATCTCGACTATTGGAGCGGTGGTTCCTCGAGCGGCTCGGGCGCATCGGTGTCGGCTGGTCTCGTGCCCTTCGCGATCGGCTCGGAGACCGACGGTTCCATCACAAACCCGTCCGCGTACTGCGGTGTCACCGGGCTGCGCCCTACCTACGGGCGGGTAAGCCGCTCCGGCGCAATGCCTCTGTCCTGGACCCTCGACAAATTGGGTCCGCTCTGTCGCAACGCAGAAGATGCGGGCACGGTGCTCGCGGCGATCGCTGGCCACGACCCGAAGGACTTCACTTCATCGCGCGTTCCCGTGACCACCGCAAGCTCAGCGAACCCGTCGACCAAGCGATGGCGCATGGGAACAGTCGCCGGCACCGGACTGAAGCCCCAGCGAGAGGTGTGGTCGAACTTCGAAGCATCGCTCAAGGTGCTTCGCGGTCTCGGAACGCTTTCAGAGGTGCACCTACCGAAGTTCCCCTACGATGCGATGGTCGGAGCGGTGATCGCCGCAGAGGCCGCCTCGTCATTCCGCGAGATCATCGAGGACGGACGCGTGCAAACGCTGGCTGATCCGAGCGGACGGTCCGGTGCATATTCATATCTAGTGACGTATGCGGTCGACTATGTCGATGCAATGCGTCAACGAGCAGCGCTGAGGACCGCCTTCGCGGAGATCTTCCAAAAAGTCGATATTTTGGTGTCACCGACGTTTAGCACCGTCGCGCTCCCGGTCGATCAGCCCTTTGACAAATCGTATCCCGACTCGAACGACGGCGCGCTCATCACGGCGTGCAATCTCGCGGGAATTCCTGCGATCAGCGTGCCGAACGGATTTGGCCTCCACGGGTTGCCGACGGGACTTATGTTCGTCGGGAAGCCATTCTCCGAATCTGACCTCGTGGCTATCGCTTCAGCCTATCAAGCACAAACAGCGCATCATCGAAAGCACCCGCTGGAGTTCGTGGAGTAATAGAAGAACCGGCCACGACGGCCGGTTCTGTCATGACAACCATCTGCTGTTGTTAGTGGATGATGAAGGGGATCCCGAAGGGATTGGACTGCGAGCTATACTGCGATGGCCACTGAGGTCCGAACGGGTTGTACAACCCGAAACCCGGGGCCAGTCCCAGCGGCAGAGAATTTTGCATCCAGGCACACTGGATGGGTGTCTCGGCGAACAGATCATCGCCGCCCGACCAGAAAGCCGCCTGACACTGTGGCAGCATGTATTCGTTTGCGGCCCAGGGCCCGTATCCGAAAGTTGGAACGAAAAACCGATTACCCGGTGCGTTGCGGCTCGGGAAGTTACGAGTTGCGGGATCCACGCTCTGGCTTTCCGTGTCTACGCCGTTCCAAGCGCCGAAGTCACCCGGTCCTCGATCGCCGGCCCTTGGGGGATGTGGCGCAACGGGCTGGTGTCCGCCTTGCGTAGGCCCTGCACGAACAACCGACGACAAGACGAGTGTTATACCGACCGCAAACAAGGCTGCGGCGCCTCTGCGCATCCAGGATTTCATAGGTAAACGGCTTTCCATGGCGACACCTCCGAGTGTGCCCTCAAAGAGAGTATACCTCGCCGACGGCCTCCAGCGCAATGGCGAGCGGTCGCAATCCGAACCGCGAGTTCGTCCGTTAGCACCTAAAGACCGTCACGGATCCCGAGAGGTTGGTACGCGCGTGCGCGGGTGGCTGAGTTTTTTCATCTGCGGACTCCTATGGGGAGCGCTTTTGGTGTTGCCTGCAAACGCGCATCCGCTCGGCAACTTCACCATCAATCACCTGGCGAAGGTGCGGATGCAGCCGCGTGGGCTTTCAGTGCGCTACGTCGTCGACATGGCAGAGATCCCGGCGTTCCAAGTGATGGCGCAGCGAGGCATCGCTGCCGCTGAGCCCGAGCGTGCCGCCGGTCTAGCGGCGTGGGCCGACGAGGAAAAAGCACTCGTGCTTCGTGGCTTGCGGATCGACGCTGACGGCATCAATCTCAAGCTTTCCGCCGCCGCGCCGCGCGTGGTCACGAGACCGGGTGCAGGCGGTTTGCCGACGCTGTACTTCGTCGATGACTTGAGCGCGCAATACCCAAAAGCAAAGGCGCCGCGCGTGGTCACCATCGTCGACGACAATTACGCCGAGCGGATCGGTTGGAAAGACATCGTCGTCGCACCGCAGACTGAACCCACGCACGAGCTGCGCTCCTATCCAAGCGCTCTTTTGGGCTCGCCGCGCTCGATCCAACAGGTCAGCGTGAAGTTCGGCGCGGACGGGCAGGCCGTCGCCGTCAGCGGTCTTGCGACACCGGTCCTTGCCCCGGCAGGCAGCTCGTCGCAAGCGCGTTCGAACCTGCTTTCGGATCTGCTCGCCCGCGGCAGCTCGAGCGTGGCGCTGGTCGCTCTCACCTTGCTCGTCGCGGCCGGCCTTGGCGCGCTGCATGCGCTTGAACCGGGGCACGGCAAGACGCTGCTGGCCGTCTCGCTCGTGGGCGCGCGGGCGACAACCAAACAGGCTTTCGTGCTCGCAAGCGCACTGACCGTGGCCCACACGGCCGGCGTCATCGCGCTCGGCGTCGCGCTCCTCGCGTTCGCGCGTTTCATCGTGCCCGAAATGGTCTATCCGTGGATCGCGCTTGGATCCGGAGCGTGCGTGGCCATGCTCGGCGCCTCGGCTTTGGCTCGCCAAGTCAGACAGATGCGGGGCGCTGCCCATAAACACGAGCACGCCCATGGACACGACGCCACGACAGCCGCTCGCGGGCACACGCACGAACTACCGCCGCTGCCCTCGGGTGCGCCGCTTTCGTTTCGCAATGTCGTGCTCGTCGCGATGAGCGGCAACATCGCGCCCTGTCCGGCCGCGCTTGTCGTACTGCTCACAGCGCTCTCGTTGCATCGCGTCGGTTATGGGATGCTCGTGGTGATCGCATTTAGCATCGGGCTGGCGGCCGTGCTGACGGGCCTAGGGATCGCGGTCGTGCGCGGCGCGGCCTGGCTAGGGGAACGTCGCGGTTTCGAGCGCGTTGTCCGCTACGGTCCGCTCGCTACCGCGTGCATCATCTGCGCGATCGGCATCGTCATGCTCGCGCGAGCCGCGTCGATCGCCGCCCAAGTTTCCGTCTGCTCCGTCGCCGCGCTGAGCGCGCTTGCCATCGTAGGGTTTGCGCTCACGCCGGGACACACCCACACGCATGCTCCGGCGGATGCACGGCGGCACTTCTCCGAGGAGCCGACGTGAGCGCGCACGCGGCGCTTGGAGTTGTCGCCTTCTCCGTGTTCGTCCTCGGCTTGCGCCACGGCGCGGACCCCGATCATCTCGCAGCGATCGACAACATCACGCGCAACAGCCTCAAGGGCCGAGCGCGGCTCGCTCGTTTCGTCGGCACGCTTTTCGCCGGCGGTCATTCCGTGATGGTTCTCGCGATCGCAGGCCTCGCAGGCCTGCTCGGCAGCCGGATCGCCGTGCATCGCGACCTCATCGAAAACGCCGGCACGTGGGTCAGCATCCTCACGCTCATCGCGATCGGCGGGCTCAACCTCAGGCAGCTCGATAAAGGTGCAGGGCGGCTTGCAGGCGTGAAATTCGGAGCGCTGCCGAAGGGCCTGCGCGCCGCGACGAGCCCGCTTGCAGCCATCCCGATCGGGCTGCTCTTCGGGCTGGGGTTCGACACGTCGAGCCAGATCGCCGCGTACTCCCTCGCGCTCTCGAACGGCACCGGCTTGATCGCAGGTCTGGGCATCGGCGTTGCGTTCTCGCTGGGCATGGCGGTCACCGATACCCTGGACAGCCTGCTCGTACACCGGCTGTGCACGCGTCAACCGCTCGAACGCGCGCAGGCGACCCGCATCTGGATCATCGCGGTCACCGTCATGGCCTTCGTGGTGGCAGCCTACGAACTCGCGCAGATGGTAGGCTGGCATTCTCCGGTTTCCGACCTCGCCGTCAGCGGCTCGCTCGTCGCCGCACTGCTCGTCGTCTTCGCCTGGACCTACCTGAACGCGTCGCGTGCGCGCAAAAATTCGCTCGACGCATCATCCGAAAGGGAGTTTGCTCCGTTACACGCTCAGCCGCCGCCGTTCGCGCTTGCAACGTCCGGCGAGCAGCAAACCCTTGGAGGCCACTCGATGAAACGAACAGCAATCGGCATCGCCGGCATCCTCGCGATCGTCGCGATGGCCGGATCGATTTTGGTCTACAGCGCGCACCCCGTGCGTGGCTCGGACCACCAAGACTCTCCGACGACCGTAAACCGGCCGGCGGCCGACATCACCGACGTCTTCGTCTATCAAGCTCCGGACAACGCGAACAACGTGGTGCTGCAGATGGACGTCTGGCCTCTCATCACGCACAGCGAAGTCCCCACCTTCGCGCTCGATCCCGCCGTCATGTACCAGTTCAAGATCGACAACACGGGTGACGGCGTCGAAGACCTAACGCTGCAATTGCGCGCGACCTCTCCCGGCACGAGCCAGACCATCAACGTGTATGGCCCGGGCAAGCCGGCCGAAACCGGTACGAATTCGACGTTCATCGCCAAGACCGGCAGCGTGACGTTCAACGACGCGAGCGGCACTACGCAAGGAAACGGCGTCAAGGTGTTCGTCGGTCCGACGAAAGACCCGTTCTTTTTCGACCTGCTCACGTTCTTCAACATCATCCCGGACCGGTACTACGGATGCCACGCGCCCTTCACCAACGCATTCGGCGTGCCGTGCGGTGGGGCGACTGCAGGGAGCTTCAACGGCTTTACGAGCGCCTTCAACACCTTGCACAGCACGAGCTGCAGCACGACTCCCGCGGTCGATGCGTTGTCCGCGAACCAGTTCAACACGATCGCGATCGTCGCGGAGATCCCGAAGTCGCTGCTCATCAACAACGCGCACCCGGTCGTCGGCGTCTGGGCGACCACTTCGACGAAGTCAGGGAGTTAAAAGGATCATGAACATGCGGACCATATCTCTGCCGCTCGCGCTTGCAGGCGCCGTGGCGCTCGCGGTCGCCGGATGCAGCGCGAGCTCGACGAGCGGCACGCCCTCGAACTCCACTAAGTACCAGCAGATCGAGCGCCTGTCGCGCCCGGCGATCAAAGAGGCTTTCGAAACCTTTGCGAACCACGACACGACGAACCGCAGCGTGCCGACAAACGATGCGGAGCTGCAGAACTCGATCGCGACGTTCCTCGGTTCGCCGGGTTCGGGTGGCGTCGCAAATCGCAGCCAAGCGATCTCGAACGTGATCGTTTCGATCCTCATCCCGGACGAGATGAAGGCGGGCCTCAGCCAGACGGTGGCTGGCTGCGGCACGGCCAACACTCCGTGCGGCGCTTACCTAGGCGTTGAGACGGGGGGCGCGACCGGCTCGAAGTTCGGCGGCCGCTGGCTCAACGACGACACGATCAAGACCTCGCTTGGGATCATTTTCGGCAACACGGTACCCGCGCTCGGACTCGCGCCAGACGACGACAACGAGTCGTGGTGCCTGACCGACGACAACCTCTCGAACGGCGAGGGGCAGTTCCAAAGCTACGGCAACACCTTCCCGTACGTGAACGCCCCCTACTGATCGCGCGAGAATGATCGCGCGAGCGGGCACGGTTGCGGTCCTTGCGGCGGGCGCCATCACGGCCCTCGCCGCTTGGGCATGGGTCGGCTCGCTCGGCGCCGTGCGCAGCGCTGCGGCTCCCGCAGCACCCCTGCCCGCGCAGACCATGGCGCCCGTCATGCCGGACTATCTCTACCGAAACGGCGTGGTCGCCGATCTCGAAGGGGACGTCCATCGCCACGCAGATGCGCTGAACACGCGGATGCTGGCCGGCCAATACCTGCAGCGCTTTCGCGAGATGCCGGATGTCGGCGACCTGCTCCGCGCGGTCGCGAGTGCGAACCGGGCGCTGCGGCTGCAGCCGCGCGACAATGTCGCCGCAGAGTCAACGCTCGCCTCGGCGTACACCGCGCTGCACAAGTTTCGACTAGCGAAGCGCTATGCCGACGATGTCGCGGCGCTCACCCCGTGGAATGCCGATGCCGTCGCCACCGACGCATCTCTCGCAATGGAGCTCGGGGAGTACCGCGAGGCTAGAAAGCTGCTCGCCGCGTCACGTCCTGCCCGGGAGAACGGTGGTTGGGAGATAGTCGCCGCACGTTATGCGGAGATCACGGGCGACCTGCCGGAAGCGCGCCGGCTAGTCGCCGCGGCCATGTTGAACGCCGATGACAACGCCTATGGTTCGGCCGAGAATCGCGCGTGGTATCATTGGCGCGCCGCAGAGCTGGAGTTTGAAGCGGGTGATCTCAATGCTGCGCGCGCGCAGTACGCGCGGGCGCTTGCGATGTATCCCCGCTATTGGCACGCGATGAACGGTTTGGCAAAAGTGGCGTGGGCGCGCAAGCGTTGGGGTGAAGCGCGCACGTGGGCTTTGCGCGCGGCCGATGTCTACCCCCTCCCCGATACGCTCGGTTATCTCTACGACGCCCAAATAGGCAGTGGCGACCGTGCCGGTGCGCACATGACTCTCGGTTTGGTCAAGGCGATCGAGCGGATCGGTAATGCTCAAGGGATCAACGATCGACTTATCGCCTTGTTCTACGCCGACCACGCCGTGATGCCGGACCGCGCGGTCGCGATCGCGCGCCGTGACCTTGCAACCCGCGACGACGTCTACGCCGAAGACACGCTAGGGTGGGCGCTCGCGATGGACCACCGCTGGAACGAAGCGCTTCCGCATGCCGAGCGCGCCGCTTTGCTCGGCACACCGGACGCCCGCCTGCTCTTCCACACGGCGATCGTGGAGCTGCACAACGGACGGAAGTCGAAAGCGCAGGCTCGGTTGCGCCTCGCGCTCGCTCTCAATCCTTACTTCCACCCGCAACAAGCCGATTTCGCCCTGCGCCTCCTCAGTCGCTGAGGTGGAATACCGCCGAAGCGTTTAGAAACCGGCTCCGAATGGCACTGCTTAAGAGCGCTCGCCTTCTTGTTGTGATCGCAGCCGTCTTCGTCTGTACGGTCTCGCCATTGGCGGCTGATGCGCAAGCATGGATCGGCGCAGACGCTTGGTATCTCAACGGAACGCACTTCGAGTCCAGCGGTAGCGTCCACGACGCATTCGTCGCGCCGACTTTCCAGGTCGGGGCCGGGGGCAATCGGTTGCAGCTCCGGGGCGAAGGCATTCCCACCTTCGGTGTTACCTCGTCGCCGAGCAACCCGAATTTACCGGCTTTTAGTCAAGTGGGATTCGTCGATGGTGCGGTCATGTACGCGCTGGACGACCGCGCTCGGTATTGGCTGGGGCTCGGTGGGTTGGTGATCAACCAAGAAACGCAGCTGCCGGGGCCTTCGAATCCTTTTCAATACGCGACGGAAAGTTCGCGCGTCGCCGGCATTCGCTATGCGACGGAGCTCAAGCTGCCGGTACGAGGTCAGTTCCTCGTGCTGGATCTCGCGGCGATGCCGGCGTTGCACGGCACCTACTTTGCGGACGACTGCACGTTTTGCAATCCGAAGGAATTCAGCACGGGCGAGAGCGGCGCGATGACCGACGCGTCGCTGTTGTTCGAATTCTCACGCGCGCGATCGACGTGGGCCTTTGGGATGAGATACCTCAATTATTCAGCCGTGTATACCCAGTATCAGGTTTTTGCCGACCGTAACGTGGGTTTTGGCCTTGTCGCGCGCTATACGTTCTCCGTTGTTCGGTGACCAAGCGGTTCACACGGCGGTCGTCATGCGATGAAGGTGCTCGTCACCGGCGCCGCCGGGACCATCGGTCGCCGCGTCCTCTTCGAACTGTCGGCGCGCGGCCACGAACTTCGCGCGCTCGACGTTGGATCGCTGAAAAATCGTCTGCGCGCGCGCCGCTCGCCTCGTCAGATCGGATGGGTGTGGGGCGACGTGCGTTCTCGGGCTACTGTCGACGACGCGGTCGCCGGCGTTGACGCGATCATCCACTTGGCAGCGGTCTTGCCGCCGCGCGCCTACGAGGCGACGGTCGAGGCAATCTCGGTGAACCTCGACGGCGCCCAAACGGTCACCGAGGCTGCCGTCGCGATGCGTCGCCCCGTAATCTTCATCTATACATCGAGCGCGGCCGTTTATGGCGTCACGCAGGCCCAAAAACCGCCCGTTAGGCCCCATCAGCCCGCCTTCGCGACCGACGAATATACCCGTGCCAAGCTGTGCGTCGAAGAGATCTTGCGCAACGCGCCGCTGTCGTGGGTGATCCTCCGCCTATCGCACGTACCCATATTAGGGATGCGCATGCCCCATCGGGTTATGTTCGAGATCCCTTTGGACAATCGCATGGAGCTCTTGCACGCAGACGATGCAGCCTTGGCGATCGTCAATGCACTCGAGTCTGAAAACTGCCGTAGGCGGATGCTGCTCATCGGCGGCGGACAAACCTGCCAAGTTTTGTACAAAGACTATCTCGCGCAAGCATTGAGCGCAATGGGACTAGCGATGCCTCCGGATCGCGCTTTTTCTACCCAATATCATTATTCTGATTGGCTCGACACCGCCGAAAGCGAACGGCTATTGCACTACCAGCGGCACTCCTTCGCCGACATCATGCAAAGCGTGGAGCAAAATGGTCGCCGTCTACGACCGCTCGCGCTCGCACTCACGCCGCTGCTCGGACCCGCATTGACTCGTTTCTCACCGTATGTCTAGTCGGTAGAGGCGGCGGGAAGCCCCGGCCTGAACGTGGGCGCCGGGAGGTGCAGCACATGCTCGTCGCCGCGATCGCAAGCGCTACTTTTTCGCTGCATGCGCTGGCACAAGTGGTGAGCTTGTCGAACGCAACCATCTCGCCGGACGGCGCGCACGTCGCTTTTGTGGTGTCGCGACCCGACGAGGCGCACAATCGTTATGATGACACCCTTGAATTTCTCGCGCTGCCCTCGAAGGCGCTCGGCGCGCTTGGCGGACACAGAAGCGTGGGAAATCTTGCGTGGTCCCCGGACGGTCTTCAGTTGGCGGCTGTCATGGACGATCGCAACGGCACGGATCAGCTCTTCCTCATCAATGTGAAGACTAAAAGGCAGCGCCAACTGACGCATGGGCGTCAAGACGTCATCCAGATCGCATGGGAGCCTGACGGCTCGCGCCTTGCATTCACTCGCCAAGATCCAGAACGGGCCAAAGTCGGCATAGCTGCGTACGAGGACGGGTTCCGCGTCGATGACAACGCATATTTGGCTGAAGCACAACCACGGCCCGCCCACATCTGGATGGTAGATCTGCGCGCCCGGGAAATGCAAATGACTGACGGTCCGTTGAGCGCCATGGACGACCAGCTCTCTTGGTCGCCGGATGGACGATATATTCTTTGGGAGCGCGGCCCGGCAGTGCACGGCCTCCACGACCGCGCTGTAGCCGTCCGGCTAGACGTGACCACAAAGACCGTCGCGAATGCGACCGGGCAAGAGGCTCACGAAAACCAGGCTGTGTTCTCGCCCGACGCCAGACACATCGCGTACATCGCTCCGCGCCGCGGCGATCCGGCGAACCAAGACGATGCATTCGTCGAAGCGGAGGGCACATCCGGCGCCACAGACGTTTCTCTCGCGCTCGATCGCAATGTGTCCACGCTTGCATGGATGCCCGGTGGAAAGGAGCTGCTCGAACAGATCGACGATCGCGCGCAAGCCCCGCTCGTCGAACAACATCTTGACGGAGCCAGTAAGCGCTTGCCGCTCGGCTCAGTCGTCGCCGCCGGCATTCAGCCGGAAGGGAGCATCGCACGCGACGGTACGATTGCTTTCATCGGGGATCAGAGGTTGCAGCCGGACGAAGTCTACCTGCTCGGGCCAAAGGATCGCGCGCCGCGGCGGCTGACCTATTTCAACGACGCGATCTCGCACCTCAAGCTGGGCCGGGTCGAACGGGTCTCCTGGCGCTCGCCCGCCGGGTTTGACGAGGACGGCGTGCTCACGTATCCGCCGGGTTTCGAAAGAAACCGGCGCTACCCGCTCGTGCTGCGCATCCACGGCGGTCCCTATGAAAGTTCGACAATCGCCTTCTCTTCGTTTTATCAGCTCGCGGCCAGTCACGGGTATCTGGTCTTTGCCCCCAACTATCGCGGAAGCACCGATCTGGGTAACGCGTACGAGCGCGCCATCATCGACGACCCCAACGTGGGACCGAGCGGCGACATCATGGGAGGTATCGCCGCCGTGGAACGGCTCGGGTCGGTGGACCCGGCGCGCATCGCAGTCTCCGGTTGGTCGTACGGCGGTCAACTAACATCCTGGCTCGAAGGGCACTACCATTTTTGGCGAGCCGCCGTTGCCGGCGCAGCAGTCAACGACTTGGTCGTCGACTATGCGACTGCGGACGACATAGACGCCGACCGTCTGATGTTCGCGCAGTCGTCGCCTTTTCGAGGGCAAGCGCTCCCTTTGTGGCGAGAGCAGTCACCGCTTTCATCCTTCAAAGACATACGCACGCCGACGCTCATCTTTTGCAATGTCTACGACGTGCGCGTGCCGATCGTGGAATCGTACGAGATGTTCCATGCGCTCGAGGACAACGGGGTTGCCGTGAAGTTCTACGCGTACCCCACGGGGGGTCATCTGCCCCAGGGGCCGGTTCGGGAAGCCGACGTTTACCGCCGCTGGCTGTCCTGGTTCGACTACTACCTGAAGCCTGTTCGTCGCTTGTAATTGTCGCTGCCGTAGAGTCAAGGTGGTCCCAAGGACCGTAGCCGGAGAGCTGCCGCCAGAGCCACAGCGCGGCAGCTCTCGCTTCGCCGGAGGACCAAAGGCGCGCCAGCAAAGGCGGCAGAACATGGGACTCGTGTTCGTCCAGCGGCTGAAGCTGCGGCCACCGCAGATTCTTCCTCTCTGGATGGAGCGCCCACAACTCGAGCGCCGCCTCCATCCAGGTACACTCGTCGTTTCGATCGTGGCCGGTCCGGGATACGGAAAGACCGTCCTCGCCGCGCGCATGCACGCAGCTTGGAAAGGACTCAAGCTCTGGTATAGCTTGGACGAGGGCGATGCGGACATCGCCTTGTTCGCGACGCACCTCAATACCGGAATACGCTCGATGGGCGCGCAGCTGCCGCCCTTCGACGATGCCAACGCGGGGGCGGTCGGCGTGCCGCGCGAGGTCGCTGTGCGCTTCGCCGAGGGACTCGCGGACATCAGCCCCGAGACGCCTCCGCTGCTCGTCTTCGACGACGTGCAAGCGCTCGAAGGCAGCCGCAGTCTGCTCGCGCTCAACGAGCTCGTCGAGCGGGCGTGCCGTTTTGGCGTGAGCTTCGTGCTCAGCGGCCGATCCATGCCCCTGACCTTGCACTCCATCGCCGCCGCGGCGCAGCTCGGCTCGGTCGGCGCGGCCGACTTGGCTTTTGACAGCTCCGAAGCGCTCTCGTACCTGCAGCGCGCCACGAGTGGCCGGACGACTGAGGCAGCCGAGGTCCTCGTCGCCCGCGCCGAAGGATGGCCGGCGGGACTCGCTCTCATCGCTTCGAGCTCGCCCGACATCGAGGTCTTCCAGCGCGAAACTCCCGCGGAGCCGATGAGTGGAGAAGAGGGACGGCGCCATCTCTTTTCCTACCTCGCGAACGAGGTGATCGAACGCCTCTCAGAAGACGAGCGACAGTTTCTGCAGGACACGTCGATTTTGGACCAGCTCGAAACATCGTTATGCGACGCGGTGCTGGACAGAAGCGGATCCGCAAAGATTTTGGAATCGCTTGCGGCGCGCGGCCTTTTCGTCACGCGGCAATCCGATGATGCGTACCGTTCCCACCAGCTTTTTCGCGATTTCCTGCTCCACTATCTAAGCCATTCGAGCCCTCGGTCTCACTTGACTCGGCTGCACGGACGCGCGGCGGTGGTTCTCGCGGCTCGCGGCGATGCCGCGCCCGCGGTGACCCATTTCGTCCAAGCCGGTGATCCGGAAGCGGCCGCCGAGGAGCTGGAATCTGCGGCGTTCGCCATGTTGCGCGCGGGTCTTATCGGCACCGTCAGCAACCTGTTGCGAATGATCCCCCAAGACAGGTTGAATGCAAGTCCGACGCTGCTCGTCGCTCTTGGCCGCGTCCAACGCGAACGCGGCGAGTGGGATGCCGCCCTGCCATCGCTCGAGCGCGCCATTGGCGACGCTCGAGCCGCTCGACAATTCGACGTGCTTGCCGAAGCGGTCCGGGCGTGCGCGCCTATCTTGGCCTCGCGTGGCGAATTCGAGCGCCTCCGCGTGATGTTGGATGAAGCGCTGTCATCCGGTCTGGACCTACCGGAGACGAGCGTGACGAGCTTGCGAATGACGCTCGCCGCGGTCTATCTGGAAATGAATCTCCTGGACGATTCGCTCGCGGCGTATCGAGAGATCATGCCTTCCATCGTGGCGCGCGGCGATTTGGCCGCGCATGGTCTGGTCCTGCACAACACCGCGGTGGCCAACGTGCGCCGGGGAGACATCTACGCCGGGCTCTCGTTGTACGAGCGCGCGCTCAAACTGAAAGAAACCGCGGGCCACCGCATCTCGTTGCTCACGACACTGGGCGATTTGATCTACGTCAAGACATTGCTCGGCGATGTCGAAGAGGCTGAGCGTTTGGTCGAAACCATGCTGGCGCAGGCAACAGACATCGGAGCCTCGGGTCTTGTGACGCGCGCGCACGAACAGCGCGGCGTGCTCAAGCTGTTGCGCGGCGACGCCGAGGGAGCGGTCCACGCCTTCCGCGGCGCGCTCGAGGCATCGGACCCGAGCGACATGATTCTTCTGCCCGAGATCGAGCACGGATTGGCGAAGTGCGCACTCTTGCAAGGGAACCTCGCCGAGGCGGACGAGTTCTGCGCGCGCGCCATCGAGATGTTCCGCCGGGCGGCGCGCCACCAACAGATGGCGCCGCTCCTCGTGACGCGAGCCGAGGTCATGCTTGCCAAAAGCGACGCGGCAACGGCTGCAAAGCTCGCCGATCAAGCGGTGACGGACGCCTCGCGGGGCGACAACGCGCTCGTGGAAGCAATGGCCTGTCTCGATGCCGCGATCGTCCTCGTCCGGTGCGCAGCCAGCCTTTCGGGGACCGAAAGCGCGCGGGCCGAACGGCGCGCCGCCGAAGCGGCGACGAGCGCCGTGGCCCTCGTGCATCAGCGCGACTATCGCTTCTTGCTTCGGACGAAAGCGGCCGCCTTCAAAGAGTTGTATCCGCACCTGCGACGCTGGAAAATCGGCTTGAGCCTGATCCCGGAGATCGCGGCAGACGCGCCGGTCGCATCGCTGCGCATCGAGACTCTCGGGCCTCTGCGCGTCTATGTCGGCGCGAAAGAGGTACCGCCGGATGCTTGGAAGCGTCGCCGCGCGCTTGAGATCTTCGCATTTCTCGCAAGCCAACGGGGCCGCCCGGTGCCGCGCGAGCGCCTCGTCGATCTCTATTGGCCGGAAAGCGACGCCGACGCGGCGCACGACAGTTTGCGCGTCACGATCACCGCGATCAGGAAAGCCGTCGGCGATGTCATCAAATACGAAGCCAACGCATATCGATTCGCGCCGCCGCCGCAAACCACGATCGATTTCGAGCAATTCGACGTGCAGATGGAAGAAGCGCGCCAAGCCGATTCGCAAGGCGACCGCGATAAAGCGAGACGCTGCTATCAAGTCGCCGCTGATCTCTATGGCGGCGATTTCCTTGACGGGATGCACGAAGGCGGGTGGCAATGGCGCGAGCGCGAGCGATTGCGCGCCAGCTGCATCGAGGCGTTGCGGTGGGTCGCGTCCGATTGCCAAAGCCGCGGGGACGGAGCGGGCCACCGGCGCACGGCGGAACGGCTCTTAGAAGTAGCGCCGTTCGACCTCGATGCGGTCAGGACGCGCCTCGAATCGCTCTGCGCAGAAATGCGCTTCTCGGAAGCTGTCCGGGATTACGGGGAATGGCGAGCGCGCTACAAGGCGGCGGTCGGGGCGGACGCTCCCGATGTCTGGCACCCTCCGGAAAGCCTATCGGACCGCCCGTCGGTCGCGCGCTAAAATCGGACCTTTTGCACCCTAGGGTTGTTCGCCGTTTGTCACAGCGGCTGGGTATACTGAAAAAAAGACCGGCAGCTGCGGGGAGGCCCCACTCACCATCTGCCCGGCTTTTGCGTAGCGGAAATCGAGGGGCAAACGGCAAGTGGCGCCGGGAGGAAACGAGGCTATGGGACGACTTGGGTACGCCACGGTGGTGGCGGCTGTAGTATTGGCGGTGTTTGCCGCCCCAGCGAACGCGCTTTCGACCAACGGGATCGCCGCAACCGTTCCGCAGTTCATCGCGGCCGCCCAGCTGGTTGGCCCGGCGCCGCCGGCACAACGGATCCACCTGGTCTTTTTCCTCGCGTATCCCAATCAGGCTGCCGTCGCCAACTTCGCCCAGACGGTCAACGATCCGACTTCGCCCATGTACGGCGCCTTTCTCACGCCGGACCAGTTCGCCGCGGACTTCGCGCCCTCAGGGAACACCTATTCGACCGTCGAGTACGTGGTGCTCGGCGGCGGTATGACCATCGTGCAGGCGTATACCAATCGGAAGGTCATCGACGTCGTCGCCACGGTGGCGCAGGCGGACGCATTTTTCGGCACTGTCATCAACCAGTACAACTACCACGGCGTCATCTACTACGCGAATGCCGTCCAAGCAAAAATCCCGAACGCCTTGAGGGGCCTCATCATGGCCGTGAGCGGATTCAATAATTTTGCGCGTCACGTGGCGCAGCCGCCGGCCGTCACCAACCCGCTCTCAACCCCCTCCGGTTTCGGACCGCTCGACCTCCAGACGGCCTACAACGAGCCCGAGCACGTGAACAAGTCACTCGGGGGCGCCGGTGTCACCGTCGCGATCGAAACCGTCTACGATTACCTCGACAACGATCTCCAAGGATACTGGAGCACGTACGGCGTGCACCGAACCGGCTACGTGGCGCGCCGCTTTGTTGACGATCCGGTCGATCAGGGTCTTCCGGCTCCAGGGCAAAGCGACGAGACGACACTGGACGTCGAGCAGTCCACATCCAATGCGCCGGGTGCCAACGTGCTCGTCTACGAAGGCGTCGATCCTCTCAATTCGACCTTCGACGACATCTACGAGATGACGGCGATCGACCCGCGCGTGGACGTGGTGACGACGTCATGGGGTTCATGCGAAGTCGGCGCGGATCGAAACGAAGTCGCGGCGGACAATGACCTGTTCGAACAGGCAGCCGCTGAAGGGCAAACGCGCTTCGCAGCTTCCGGGGATAACGGCTCGCACGACTGCGGCACGAACAATCCGCCCGACGGCCTGCCTGGTCAACCCAATCCGACGACGGTCGACTTTCCCGCCAGCTCTCCGTGGATAGGTGCCGCCGGAGGAACGACTCTCGCCCTAAACACGAACCGCACCATCCATTCTGAGACCGCATGGTCGGGCAGCGGCGGTGGGTACTCCATGTTCTTCACCCTGCCGAAATATCAAAGTCCGGTATCGACCCTGGCCAACCGAAGCTTTCGCAACGTTCCGGATGCCGCGCTGGTGGCCGATCCCAACACCCCCTATGCGTTCTTCTACCTGAACTCATGGGCGCTTTCCGTCGGCGGCACAAGTGCGGTCGCTCCAAATCTCGCTGCGCTCTACGCTCAGTGCGATCAATATTACAATCGTCGCTTGGGCCTCGCAGCGAGCGGCTTGTACAATGGTTTTGCCGCGCACGCCTATCCAGGCAAAGCATGGCACGACACGCTGCTTGGAAGCAACGGGGACTTCTCGGCGCACGCCGGCTACGACAATGTGACGGGTAGCGGCTCGCTCAAGGGCTATGCCTACATGCTGCAGATCCCAAAAACGCGCACGGCTACTCGCCTCTAGCAGCTCTCTCTCATAGCACGGTCCTCAGGGGCGGTTGAAAAATCGCCCCGATCGTGTTCTCCGCTTGTCACACCTCCGGCGCTAAGCTTTGGGGAGCGAACTCAAAGGCTCGCAGCGCTGGGAGGATCTGCAATGTCCACATCGTCGCAACAAAAAATCGGAACCGTGGAATGGCCGGCGTGGTTACGTTCGTTTTGCTCCGGCGTTCGTATGTTGTTCCTCGACGTGCGCTCGCGTTCGTCGCTTGTAATAGCCCCATCGCTATGCTCGGACATGCGGGCAAAGGCCCAAGAAAAGGATGGTGTCGTTCAATGAAGTCTTGGAAACTCGCCGTCGCAGTCGCGGTGCTCCTCGGAGCCTCGTCGCCTGCATGGGCGGCCACAAAGCTCCCGGTCCCGATGTCGAGCGCCCAACGCGCCGGCTGGGCTTCTACCGCCACGCAGGCAGTGAACCTCGGCTACATCACGCGGGCTCCGATGGCCGGACAGCTCTCGGACGCGGTGCCGATGCGCATCGTCGTCGGGCTCGCCATGCGCGATCGCCTGGGCGCGCAACGTTTGCTGACCCGTCAGCTCACCCCTGGAAATGCGCATTTCCACGCTTGGCTCACTCCGGCGCAGTTCACCGCGCTCTTCAACCCAACGCGCGCTCAAGCAAATGCGGTCGTCCAATACCTGCAAAGCAAGGGCTTCACGAACATCAGCGTCGAGCCGAATAATCTGATGGTCAGCGCCACAGGCTCACCCTCGCGAGTGGCTGCCGCGTTCAACACCGCGATCCGGGCGGCATACTCCGACGGTCGCCTCATCTACGGCAATGTGACCCCGGCTCAGGTTCCGGCTCAGCTCAGCGGGCTTGTCACAGCCGTGCTCGGCTTGAACAACGCCTACCAAATGAGAACGCACATCCATGTGACCAGGCACTTCCAATCGGCCTATCAATTGCAAAGCTTCAGTTCCTCGCCGGTCGCTTCAAACACGCCGCCCCCATGCCTCGTCGTGACGCCGACCGGTGTCTGCACGTTCGGCGTATACGGCCCGAAGCAATACCAAACGGCCTACGACGCATGTCCGTGCCCAGGATACAACACCTCCATCGCCGTCATGGCCGAAGGCAACATCAGTCAAGTCATCAAGGACCTGCGTTATGCGGAAACCTATTGGGGTCTGCCGCAGGTACCGTACACGGCGATACAAGTCGGCGTCTCCAGCATCGACACAGCTGGTCTGGACGAATGGGATCTCGACACGCAGTCGTCCACCGGCATCGCACAGAGCGTGAAACATCTGTACGTCTACCACACGACCTCGCTGACCGACTCGGACATCGCGCTCGAGTTCAGCCACTGGGTCAACGACGATCTCGCTCAAGCGGGGAATGCTTCGTTCGGAGAGCCTGAGACGTTGGCGTACGCCGACGGATCCATGCTCGTCGACGACGAGGAGTTCAATCAGGCAGCCTCCCAAGGGCAGACGATGTTTGCGTCGACGAGCGACAACGGCCAAGGCTGTTCCGTGCTCGTGGCAACTGGCGTATTCCTGACGGGAGCTCCGGAGCCGTGCTATCCTGCCGTTTCGCCATACGTGGTGGCGGTGGGCGGCACGACGCTCGACACCAACTCGCCCGGATACACGTACAACGGCGAACATGCATGGGTTGCGACCGGAGGCGGGTTCAGCACCATCGAGTCCGCGCCGTACTGGCAGTTCAACGGCATCGTGCCGGGCGCTCCGGTGCTCGCGACGGGCGCCGCCGGCAGGGCGATCGCCGACATCGCCATGTGCGGAGACAACAACGGATGCCCGATGCTGGTCTTCGTGAACGAACCGGCCAGCTCCGAGGTAGGAGGCACGAGCCTCTCCTCGCCGCTTTCCATGGGTGTCTGGGCACGTCTGGAGTCGAACAACGCCAACAAGCTCGGATTCGCCGCGCCCGTCTACTACGGAGTCTACGGCAAGTACGAACCGTGCCCGCTCGGTTCTACGGCGTGCGTGCCGGCGGTCTTCACGGCGACCGTGCCACCGCCCGCGCCACCGGATGGAACCGAGGCGATCGGCGGATTCCACGACATTCTCTACGGATACAACGGCGGTCTAACGCCGCTCCCGGGCTGGGATAGCGCGACAGGTCTCGGTTCGATCGACATCTGCGTCATGCAGAAAGTGATCAAGAACTCGATCTTCTCGGGGCACTGAGCCGCACACAGACATCGCCGCGGTGGTGGGAAAGGGAGCGCTCGGACTGCAAGCGCTCCTTTTTCTACAGCAGTTCGGCGATCCGCTCCGCGGCGCGCCGTGCACCGTCGCTCTCGACGGGCTTGTATGCGACCGGCTTGCGCAACTCGTCGGCCAACGCGCCGGCGATGGTCTCGGGCGTCGCGCAAGCGTAGTCCATGCAACGCCCGGCGCCATAACGCTCCAGCCGGTGACGCACGTGGAAGTTCTGTTCGAAGTGGTGGCGCAGCGGGAAGTACAAGAACGGTCTGCGATTGGCCGTCAGCTCCATGGTCGTCGTCAAGCCACCTTGCACGACGGCGATATCGCAAGCGGCGAGATGCCGGTAGAGGTCGGGGACGAACGCGCGTACCTCGAGTCCTTCGTGAGCCGGAAGCGATGCGGGCTCGATGCGCGGGCCGGCGACCGCGATCATGCGCAGGGTGGGGATCCGCTTTTTCGCGAGCGGATACGCCTCCATGATGCGGCGCAACAAATGTACGCCCACCCCCGAACCGCCGACCGTCACGATGCACACGACCTCGTCCGCGCTGTAGTCAAGCTCGGCCCGCAGCTTTGCGCGATCGGCGAAGACCGCAGGATCGAAACCGGTCACGTAGCCGCTGAAGTCGTAGTGCTGTTTCGTCCACGCGGCGATATCCGGAAGCTCGGGTCCGAAGCGCTCCGGCACGATGTCCTCCGGGTTCCCGACGAAGATCGAGCGGTCGCGAAGCTGCGGAAAGCGCGCGATCTGCTCGATCATCTCGGCGTTGTAGTCCGCAGTGAGAAAAGCTTCGTGCGCGCCGCCGTCCGGCATGGGGAGCCAGCCGACGAAATCGGTCATCCAGACGTACGGCGAACGCTTCTCTTCAGGGTTCTCATGCAGGAAATAATCGAGTTCCCATGCCTCGTCGCCGACCCACAGATCGTACGGCTCGTCGCGCACGATGTCGTGGAACACCATGAAGTTGTTGACGAGAATCTCGTCCATGCGGCGCAAGGCTTGGAACGCGTGCAGATCGTGCTCGTCGGATTCGCTTTCGATATGCTTGCTCTCGCTCGCTAAGTAACGGCTGGCCGGATGGATCCGCTCGCCGCGGTTCTCGAGGACTCTTGTGACCGGATTCTGCGCGAGCCAATCCACCTGGAGCCCCGGCCGGAGGCGGCGCAGCTCGTCAGCGATGGCGACGTCGCGTTGGGCGTGCCCCAAGCCTATCGGAGAGGAGATGTAGAGGGCTCTGCGCGGGCGGTTTCGAGCGACCGTGAATCGGCGTTGTGCAGCCCCGCCGTTGCGCGAGGCGCGTTGTTCCTGCGGAGCCTTCCTGTCGGAGAAGACGCGCTCGAAGAAGTCGCGCAAAAGCAGGTTGATGCGGACCGGCTGGCGCGCCCACACGAGGTGGCCGCCGCCCTCGATCATCACAAAGTCGGCCCCCGTCACCGCGGCCACTGCGGCACCTCGCGTCGGCGAGACGAGCTTGTCGCAGTCGCCATGAATGACAAGAACCGGGCACTCAATCTTGCGGTAGAGCTCGGCCACCTCAGGATCGTCTGGCCGAAGCGTGGCGAGATATTCGGGCGCATCGACCGTCGCGATCAGCGTCTTCGGATCGGTCTGGAGCCCGTAGCCCACCGAGTCTTCGATCTGTTTGGTCGAGTGCGGTTCGTAAGCGGCCTGAGCGAAGAAGAATTCCAGAAAGTCGCGGTAGTTGCTGAGCCAATAGTGGCGGTTCTCCTTCGCCCAACCTTCATGGCTTTCGAGCACGTCATCGAACGAGTTCGCCTCCCGCTCGGGCAGGCTTTCACCGTAGGGCGACACGGGCGAGAAGAAGACCAAGCCTTGTGCGGCCTGCGGGTGCTCTCCCGCGAGCAGCGTCGCGGTCCACGCTTCGGTGCAGATCCCGACGATGATCGCGCGCTCGGTTTCGGTCGCCTCCATGACCGCGATCGCGTCCGCCACCCGCTTCCAATCGGTATAGTCCTTTGGGTCGTGCGGCCGGTCCGACAAACCGTTGCCCGGAGCATCGTACGTCACGACGCGGAAGTGGTGCGCCAGATAGGGGACCTGCAATTTCCAGACGCGGGAGTGGCCGATGGCCCACGGCGGAAGCAAGAGCACGGTCTGCGGACCTTCGCCGAAGATCTCGTAATGGATCTTGATACCGCCGCGCTCGGCGAAACCCTCGCGCTCGGGCGAGCGCGCTCTCACGAAGCTGCCTTCCGCTTGGGCTTGCGCCTCTCGAGCTCTTGGAGCCAACGATCGATCCAATCGAGCAGTTCCCGGTGGCCCGTGCGAATGCCCGAGAGCATGCGCAGGTGCATGCCAACGTTGAAGGTGGCGACGAGCGCGACGACCGCGTTGAGAGGGAACTGGTCGCGATCGAGATCGTACTCTGTCATGGCCCGGTCAAACGCTTCGGTGACGACCGAAGCCCACGCTTGGTCGACTTTGGCAACGCGCTTGCGAATATCCGGATCATTCCACCCGAGCGCCTGAAGCTCGTACCATATCTTGGCGTAACCGCTCACGTTGTCTTCATCGAGATAGCTCATAGCGGTTCGCCATTTCTCGATGAACGGCATGTCCGCCGCGTACATCTCGCGCTGGCGTGAGATCAGGCGATCGGTATAGCGCTCCAAAACTTGCAGCAACAACTCTTGCATGGAGCCGAAGTAGTAATGGACCAGCCCATGGTTGAGCCCGGCCTCTTCGGCCAGCTTGCGGGTCGTGATCCCGGCGTAGCCAACGCTGACGAGCAGCCGTTCCGCTGCGTCAAGGAAGGCCTGCTCGGCTTCTTCGCGGGCCGGTGTGATGCCGACGCGCCGGCGCAGTTGTTGTGCTTTTATCGTCCGATCCTCCAAGCGTTGCGATGCGCTGCGCAACGCTAGAATCCTGGTATCGCATGGGGTGCTACGAGCCTGGTTTAGGCGCTCGTCTTGGTCAAATGACCAAATATCACATTTACCAGACCTGTGTCAAGACCCAAATCGCTAGCCTCGCCCGGTTGGGCTGTCGCGAAGTTTAGTTTCCGAAGACCACGAGCGTCGACGAAGCCGTCCGTCCGAACTCTTCTGGCGCATATATTAGGTAGGCGTTGGCACCGGGCCACAAGAACGTCCCGGGCGTCACAGACCGCGCGAGGTAGTGCACGTCATAGACGCCCGGCCCGAGCTGGTCCGCGTAGAGCACCACTCGATCGCGGTAGATCGTCTGATAGTTGAAGACCCAGCTGAAGCCGGCCGGCTGATAGTGGCGCGTGGTTGTGAGGAAAGACTGATCGACGGCCTCCAGGCCACCCGGCAGCGGATCGGTGACCAACACATGGTCGACCGGATGATCGACCGTCACGCGCAGGGTGATGTCGTAGACCTCGCCCGTCGCGAGAAGCGCGGGCGTCTGCGGAGCCGTGAGCGCGACATCCGCCAGTACCGCGTTTTCGTTGGCGGGATGGACGATCCGTTCGATACGCAGCCCTGCCGACTGACCCTTCTGAGCGCCGCGCACCCGGTACCCGTAGTCCACCACGTAATGCAGCCGCCCAGTGCCGTTCTTAGCGAGGATCAGATCGGACCGCTCGCGCGGCAAGCGTGCCATCGGCACCGTGAATTCACCGCTCGTGTGGGCGTAGCCCACAAACCTCGTCGCGGCGACCTGCACGCCTGACAGCCGCGCGGATGCGAAGAAGTTGGGCGGCAACGGTTCGAGCTGCGCATATGCGACGAGCGCTTCGATTGCTTGCGCCGTGTCGAACTGGTTTTGCCACGCGCCGTTGCGCTCGCGCCCCAAGAGCCCGCGCACGAGGCGGTCGACGATTTCAGGATCGATGCGCTGCGCCACGAACAGGCGAAGCATCTGCGACTGCAGGCAGGTGACCGAGTCGAACCACCACCAGTATTGCGGAACGTTGACCGTGGCATTGCGGCCGCTCTCGTACACGTATTGCTGCACCTCGGCCGTGAGCGAGCGCGCTTGGGCCTGCCACCCCGGCACAACGCTTGCGAGCCGTGCTAGCTTAACTTGGCCCATCAATCCGAAATCATCGCGAACCGCCCACACGTCGGAGAGAGCGCTTGTCCGCAGTTCACCGATCGATTGCAGTCCGATCATTGCTTCCAACCGCAGACGTTGTAGCCACTCGTTCGGGCACAGGTAGCAATAGTTGGCGGGATTGTCCACCACTGCGTCGAGATAGCGCTGGACACCGTTGACCATTGAGGGACTCACTGGTATCCCCGCTCCGACGGCCTTGCCGAGCGCCTCAGCGGCATACGCCGAATCCCAAGGATCGGACCGAGGCGACTGGGGCCAATAGGAGAAGCCGCCATCCTCATTCTGCAACTCGACGAGGTGATCGAGCTGCGTCGCCGCGACTGCCATCGGATCGTAGCTCACCACCGGCCGCTTGAATTTGCGGTCAAGCACGATGAGTTCCGTCGCGATCAGTAGCCGGCTTGCGGATGGCTCCAGCAGCGGAATGTCGATGCCGTCGAAGACCTGGGTTGCGGGGACTGTGACCTCCGGCAGCAACGTGCTTGCGAGCGTGATCGTCAATCCCCCTACCCGATCGTCCACGTGCGGATCGACGCGCAGCGGGATCGTGGTGTTGGCAAGCGTAGTGCCGCTGTCCACCACGTGCTCGGTCACATCCAGCGGCAGGACAGGTAACGGCATCTGGAAGCCATCGCTGTCGCCGTTCAGCCAACCCTCAAACCGGACCGTGCCGGTGCCCCACGCGGTCGCCTTGGCTGCAAAGCGGTGCCCGACCGTCCCCGGCGCGGCCCTTGTCGTGAACGCGCGGCTCTTTGAAGTCGACGAGCCGGCGCTGAATGCGATGGGCCCATTCAGGACTCCGAGCAGTTTGAGGATGCCGCTCCCTCTGGTGTCGTTCGTGACGTTGACGCCGAGCATGAGGAGATCGTCAGGACGCGCGAACTGCGGAAGCAGCGGCTGCAGCGCAAGACGTTTGCGCGTAACGAAGGTCGTCTCCGTATACCCGAAGCGCAGGTCTTCGCCTGCTGGTGTCGTCTGCGGAGCACCGAACACCTCGGCGAACACCTGCCATTTGGTGAGACTATCGGGTACTTTGAACGAAAGCTTCGCATTCCCGAAAGCGTCTGTGCGCACGAGGCCGGCGAAGGCAGCCACGCTGAAATTTTTGCGCACGAGCGGCGGCTGCAAGGCGCTTTGTCCGCTGCGCATGCTTATAGCCCCCAGGGTTTTTATTACCGGAGAGGCGGTGTTTGCGCTGTTGATAGAGTACTCGTCCGCCTCCACATGGGGCGCGACGAGGGAACCCTGCCTTGATTCTGGCCTACCGAACCCGAAACGCGCGAGAAGCTGCTGCTGCGGCTCTTGCAACATGACGTACCGGTTGTTGTCGTCGTCCAGCTCCAAAGCTCCGAAGCCTTCAGCATAGAGTGTCTCGAAGAGATCCGGCGGCTTGTATCTGGTGAGCTGAAGGATCGACGTATCCACGACCGCCACGGCGAACTCACCGGGAACCGGCCTCCCTCGAAAATCGCGCAAGCGAAAATGCAGCGTCTGGACGGCACCGGGATCGAGCTCGGTGCGATCGGCTGAGACGCTCGCGTTGAGGACGCGGCCGCTCAAATCGAGCGGGATCGAAGCGGATGCGGAGCTTGAAAGTGTCTGCCCGGTTTGCGCCGTCACGCCGTTGTGCGGACTGTCTCGCCGCACCGCATGCGCTAAGATCGAGACATCAGGCGCCATCTCAGGCGTCACCACGAAGTCGAACCGAGCGCTCCCTCCCACGACGCGTTCGTGCACCCGCGCGTAGACCGTCCGGCGCGCGACCACAGCGTACAGGTCGGCATCTTGATACGGCAGTTCCACCGTGACTTGGACGACATCCCCGGGGCGGGGAGAAGCGGTGGGGGCCCACTCGATGTTCATGGGAGCCTCGGTGGGCGTCGGCGCAGGCGTGGGCGGTGGCGGCGGCGTGGGAGAGGGAATAGGCGTCACCCACACAGCGCGATCGGTCTGCGCGTCGCTCGTCGGCGCCGCGCGAAAATCGGCCCGCACTCGATATTGACCGGGAGATCGCGGCGTCAACGTCGCGTCCACGGGCTGTTTGGCCGAGGTCACGTTCGTGGAGTCGACGGGTTCGTACGTCACAGCGTTGTTCTGGCCGACGTGCTGCAGCTCGAGCGTCGCGACGACGTCGCGGCCCGGTAGGGCATCCCCGTTGCGATCGGTCACCACGACGTTGTACGTCGCGGGTTGTCCGGAGACGGCATTTTCCGGGCCATTCACGCCAATGACTTCGGGAGCCGGCACGACATTGAATGTCGCCGTCTGCGCCACCGATCGATTGGTCGCATCGCTGGCCTGGAGTTCGACCGTGTATGACAACCAGAACGGCAGCGGCTTCTCGATCGCGATGGGCTGCCGCACGCGGCCCAGCTTGTCGAAACTGCCGCTGCGGTTGAAGACCCTCGTCGAAACCGTAGGCGTGATTTCGGGCGGTATCCACAGCCGTCCGAACGAGTAGCCCTCCCATTTGCGCATCAACCAGTCCGACCACCGCGGATACCAGCGTTGGCGCGTGACGAACCACGTGGATTTTCCGCCCGAAAGCGGCGCGCCGAACAAGTACGTCGCCTCGCCCTGTGCGAGCACGGTCTCTCCTGCGGCTGCGATGCCTTTGTCAACGCTCATGTCGAGAGCGAACGCGGGAGCGGTGAACTCGGCGATCCGGAATCGTGCCGACATCGTGTTGCCGTTGGAAGATGCCGCACTCACCTGGTAATAGCCGGGCTTGGCGTCACGCGCCAATGGCACGCGGTCTACGAACAAGCCGAACGCATCCGTGCTTTTCTCACCGATCTTGGTCGTCGCGCCGTCCGGATCCGTGAGCGTGAGATCGTAACGGCTACCGGAATCGCGCTTCATGCGGTCGTCTTGCCAGAAGAACGCCGCGCCGAACAGCGTGGCGGTCTCTCCCGGCTGGTAGAGATCGCGATCCGGGAACAACGCGGAGCGCGATTGCACCTCCTTGGGATTCCAGCCGTCGGCGCAGCAGAGCGTGGTGAACGCCCAGTCCTGCGCCGAGCGCGCGGTGACGAGCAATCCGGAGGCGATCTCACCGTGCTGATCGAGGCAAGGCGAAAATTGCGCCTGGCTGAGGAGCAGAGCGCCCGCATCGTCGGTCTGCCCGCTCACACACGGCTGCTCTTGCGGGCGTTCCCGCGCGCCCAGGTGCCGCACGAAGAATTCGACATCTGCTCGCGCAACGGGCGCGCCGTCGGATAGCGCATCGACCAGGACGACCGCGCCGGTCGGCAATGCCTGGACGAAAATTCCGAGATTGGTTCGCTGCACCATGCCATAGAAGGCGGGCGTCGCATATCGCCACTGGGATCCCTCGCGATATCGATAGGTTTCTGCCTGTGCGCCGTAGGCGAGCAGCCCGGTCTCACCGGCCAGCAGTGCGTGCAACGGCAGCGCGGTAGACACCGGCTGGTTGCGCACGTAGGGAGCCGGGTAGGTCTGCCATGCGCCCGTGAGCGGCAAGAGATCACGAGCGAAAATCTGCCGAGGATCGCTGCGCGAGGGGAGCGGGTTGTCGAAATAGACCAGGTCCTGCGGATCCATGCGCCGATAGGATGCCTGAAACGTCCTGGTCGGCAGGTTGATGGCCCACAGGCGCAGCGCTAAGTCGCTTTGCCTCGCGATGATGGCGAAAGGCTGATCTTGTCCGGAGTCATCAGAGTGCAACCAGCCTTGATCCTGGACGCCTGGAACCCACAAGTCGGCCGAGTAATCCCCGATGGAGAAGCGCGCTTGCGCGGGCGCACCGAGCGACTGACCGTAGACGTCGGTGAGTCCCGGATCAAGCGTCACGACATAGGCGGTATCCGGACGCACCAGCTCCTGCGGAATCGCGATGGTTTCGCCCCCGTCTTGGACCACCGGCATGCCGGCGGCGGAAAGATGGATCCCGATAAGCGCTGAGGCAGCCGTGATGGCGTTGTTGAAGGTCAGCGACGGCACGCCGCTCTGAAACAGCTGGTCGCCGTCGGAATTCTGAACGAGTCCACTGAACCGAAGCGGTTCGAACGTCTCGATTCCTGACGTAAGCGAGTCGGAAGTGGGGATGTTGCCCCATCTCGCCTGCACTCCCGGGGCGACGGCGAAGTCATACTGCGTGGCTTTCCGCAGTGTCGAACCAAGGCTGATGCGGTAGCTCCACCATGTGTTATCATTGATGTCGGTCGTAGGTTGCGCGGACGGACCCCATTGATATCCCGGTGAGGCAAGCGAGATCGTCGTCGGAACGACTGACCCTGTCCGGTCATCTTTCATAGAGAAGCGGGTTTGCAACGTCGACAAATTCAACTCCACACTCGAGCTTAGCTGGAGATCGGGTGTCAAAGTGTAGTGATCGCCGCTCGGTAGCGAGAGGGAAATTGGCTGCAGCTCGAACGTGTAGGCAATATCCTTGAAAAGTTTGTGCCCGGCCACGCTCGCAAGACCGCGGCTCACAGTCACGCGAAACCGCGTCGCTTGGGGTAGTTCTCGGTCGAGCTGAAATCCGACCAGGCGCGGTGTGATGAAATGGAAATGGCCCGGCACGTTCGGCGTGATATGGAAGAACGTGAGCTTGCGCTGTTCGTCTGGGCTGTCAATGGCCTCGAGCGGTACAATCGGCTCTGCGAAGCGAATCCGGATTTGCGCGAGCGTGTCCACGGACCCCAGCGGACTCACTTGAAGGACGAGCGGCGGCAAAGAAGGCGTGGGAAGCGGCGGGACCGCGGGGAACGGCGTCGCGACGGTCGCGGGGAAGCCACGAGCGCCCACCGCTGCGAGCAGGACCGCAAACGCAGCGATTGCGGCGAATAGCAAAACAACGCGTCCCTTGGACTGCATCGTGAGCGAAGGGTTCCACGCGTGGCAGCTTTTTACTCTGTCAGTGAAAGGTCGCCGCTGCCGAGATCCAAAGAACGAGGGCGCAGCCGAAGCCCGCGATCACCCTTCGCCGCTCCCCGGCCATGGTGCCGAATGGAGGGCTGAAGAGCGCGTACGCCGACACCACGCACATGGCGAGAGCAGTCCAAACAAACGAGAAAAGATCGGTCGCCTTCCACAACCCTACGAAATGCAACCCGACAATCAATCCGATGACCGGCGGGATGAGATCGATGCGGCCGCGTTTGCGCAAAAACCAAATCGCAATGGTGATCGCACATATTTCAAAAGCAACCGCAGCGTTATATACTGGAAGCCGAAAGATGCCAGCTTGAGTCGTTGCATGCTGAAAAAAGAGCGCTATCACAAGCCCAGCGGTGACGAGCACGCTCGCGAGGATACCCCACACTCTGAGCGAGCGAGACAGCCCTGCCGCTCCTACCATTCCCCAGATGCATGCGAATAGAACGCAAATGAGCGCACCGAGGTTCAGCTTATGCACCCGCGCTGGCCCTTGTTACGGCGAGCTCTCCGGTGCCGGCGTTGCGGGTGTCCAGGCGGACCCATCCGCATACTCGACGCGCGTGACCTTATACGTAGCCAGACGCGCCTTCAAGATCGGAACCGCAGCCACGCCGTTGTCCACCCTCGTGCAGCCGTTGGCATAGTCGCGATTCGGATATTGCCCGCTCGACCACGCATCGAAACTCGGATACGTGTGGATCGCGATGTTCGGACTGAACATCCCACGGCGGTCGAGTGTCAGCGGCGCGAGCAACTCGCCGTTCGCGTCGAGCAGGGAGAAGTTCACTACAATTCTGGTCGCCGCGACAGCCGCGACGTTCTTCAAGGACACGCAGGCGACGGCGCTTGTGCCGTCACGCTTGGCCGCCACGAACCCATTGAGGATAACGATATTGCTCGGAGGAGTACCGCCGCCGAGCGTCATCGACGCAAGCTTGAGGTCGCGCCATGGGTTCGGTGTCGGCGAAGGCGCGGGCGAGGCGCCCGAGTCCACGCCCGGTCTGGGCGGGCCGATCTGGTCGTCCGTAGCGCCGCGCGCATATAAGGCGGATCGCCCGCTGCCTTGTAGCCAGAGCAGCACGGCTTGACGATCGCTGCTGCTGAGATTGAGGATCTGCGCCTCGGCGCGCTCGTAGTCTTGGATCGGTAGATTGACTTGCGGTGCGCCGTTGCGCGCCCATTGCACGACATAGCCGAACGAGGTCGGCCCGAGCGCGCGCAGACTCCCGAGCGCTTGACCCAACGCGTACGAAGGATCGGCGGTGGCGCTGTGCACGTTGACGATCTGCCACGCTAGGGCGAGGCACAAGGCCAAAGCCAAAGTCAATCCGCTGCGTCGCACACGCGCGAGTTGAATGCATGTCGCGCTGAGTCCTACGGAGCTCGGGCCACCCCACGCAAGAGAAAGGGCCCGATCCTGCGATCGGGCCCGGTCGCCGACGGCGACGTGAGTTTGCGGTTACTTGACCTTGACCATGGACGAGCCCCAGTCGTAGTCGGTGTTCCCGAACTCCGAGGCGAGCCACACGGCGTTGTCCGTGAACCCGGTATACGTCGTCGCCTCGAAGTCGCCCCAGCGCAGATTCCCGAAGCCCGGCACGCCGAACTGTGGGAAGAAGCTGTCCAGTCCAGCTTGCGCTAGGACCGGATTGCGCAGGGTGTTTGCCGCATCGCCCGCCTGTCGCGTGCGATAGACGTAACCCGGATAGATCGTCGGGCTCATGAGATCGGTGACCACATACAGCGTCCCCGACGGCGTCAGCATCGTAGCTGCGAACGAGTTCGTCAGCCCAACACCATCGACGTAACCGCCTTGGTTAAAGGTAGCGCTCGTGATCTTTCCGCTGGAGCACTTCACGCCGAGCTCGCCCCACAGGTTTCCAGGCCAGGTGAGCACGCCGATGCGAACGCCCGTACCGAGTGCGAACGACTCTGTGCCACCGTTGTACGAGCTGAACACAGGCGTCCCCGTGATGCGGCTGTCGATCGTCTCCATGCAGCCGCCGCAGCCAGGTTCGTCGCCGTTTGGCGGATACGTCCAGCCAGGAGCGGTGACCGTCAGCGCCGACACCACCGGGCTCGACGAGAGCGGCTTCGACACGCCGAACAGATAGAGCGTATTGCACGGCGAGAAGAAACAGCCATTCCCATCAGGTCCGAAGAAGTTGTCGGCCGAGAGGAGCGTGGTCGCGCTTGGTTGGTGCGAAAGATCCGCTATGGTTTCCGGTGGCTGCACCGTGTCGAGCGGGAACCCGCCGCTATTGAGGTAGTCGAAGAGCACGTTCTCTTTGGCAGCCGCGCCTGCTTCCATCGCCTTCTTGTCGATGAGGAACGTCTGCGCCCAACAATAGCCAAAGGGGCAGGTGTTGAAACCGTTGTTCGTCACCGGGAAGAAGTTCATGCCGATGTAGACCGCGCTTGCGTCAAAGCCGAACTGCGTGTAGTCGCCGAAACCACCGATTCCGAGCGGATCTTGATTGAACGCGTAGACGTTCCAGTTGCCGGTGGGGTCGCTCGTCTGGCTGACGGCGACGTAGAAGTTCACCGAGAGCGGGCAAGTGTCAATCACACCGTTCTCGTTGGCAATCGCCAGGAAGAAGCGCTTGTCGTTAGGGTCGTAAAACGCTCGCGGGTCAGAGGTGAAAGGCACGCCGAACGGCGTGCACACGCCCGGGTTGGGGATTCCGAAGAACGTCGGTGCATCGATCGGGAAGCCCAACACCATCGTGCCGTGCTTGTCGAAGATGCCGATCGACGTGTTGACGAATTGCACGGTCCAATTCGGCGACGCGGCGACCGCCATGTCGGGCGGTTGGCAGCCGCTGCCGAAGTAGGCGCAAATCAAGCCGTTGTCGGTGAGCCCCGTGACCAGCTGTAGCGGGCCTGCAGACGTCGAGCTCGAGGACACGAAGGCCGTAGCGCCCGCGTGTCGATCCAGAGGAGCTCTTGCGTTATGCGGGGCTGCGCGCTTGATCGCTTCCCATTGGGCTTCGGTGTAGCGTGTCCGCACTTCGAGATCGCCGAACTCGGCGGGTTTGGTCGAGTGGGTCGCTGGAGCGAGCCGTGCGAGGGATCGCAAGCGTACAACGCGCGGGCCGCTCGTAGGAGCCTGGGCGAAACGCACGCTCATACCGTGACCGAGGTTGATAAGATGGACTTGTGAAGCCGATGTGAGGGTCATGGCCACGGAGGCCGTCATTGTCGCGGCGACGCACACCGCACAGATCAACGTAAGACACCAAAGACGCGTAAAAACGCTCACGCGACGCCCTCCTTTGGGAAGCGTTGGACCAAAAGACCGTTAGGCTGAGTATAGAGACTCCCGTCCCATGTGGCAAGAATGACTTAAGACCCTGTCTGTAGCTTTTTCTGTGTCGGCGCAAACGGCAGTTCGTCACCCGGCTCGAGCACGACGTATTCTTCGCTTACGGTTGCCGGGGCAAAGCCGGATCCGGTGTTGATCACGAGGACGCGTTCGTCGGATGCGATCGCCCCGCTGCGCACAAGCGAGATCACGGCAGCCATCGCTGCGGCGCCTTCGAGGCAAGCGAGCACGCCTTCGTTGCGTGCGAGCATCTGCCGAGCATCGGCCGCCGCCTCATCCTGCACGGATACGGCACCACCGCCGCTTTCTCGCAAGGCTCGCAAGATCAAGAAGTCACCGAACGCCTTCGGCACGTTTATGCCGAAAGCAAGGGTGTGCGGGTCCTTCCACGGCTCGGACTCATCCGCTCGAGCCTCCCAGGCGGTCACGATCGGAGCGCAGCCAGACGCTTGCACGGCGATGAACCGCGGACAACGCTTGCTGAGCAATCCCATCTCTCGAAGCTCGCCAAACGCCTTGTGCATCCCGATGAGACCCACCCCGCCGCCTGTGGGGTAGACGATCGTGTCGGGTGGGTCCCAATCGAACTGCTCGGCGATCTCAAAG
>JAJPHJ010000117.1 GCA_021325335.1 Pseudomonadota bacterium
TATGAGATGCTGCAGCGCGAGGGCGTGCGCGTCGCGCGATTCCAGCAGCGCCCCGCGTACTTGAACGATTCCATCGCCACCTTGATCGTCGCCAACAACGCGTTCGATGCGGCGTTGCGTGCCCAACTCGGGCAGGGCGCCGGACTGTATGGCGCGGCGGACACGGCGGCGCTCGAGCGCTGGGTGAGACAAGGCGGGAGGCTCGTGTGGCTCGTCGACCAAGCGGCGTCGCTTGGGCTCTCCGCCACCACCATCGTAGGCGCG
Organism: Pseudomonadota bacterium; assembly: GCA_021325335.1. Lineage (GTDB taxonomy): Bacteria > Vulcanimicrobiota > Vulcanimicrobiia > Eremiobacterales > Eremiobacteraceae > JAJPHJ01. The sequence continues at coordinate 265 of JAJPHJ010000117.1, forward strand.
CGCCCGGCGGCGCAGAGCAGCAGCGACGTCCTCCGCCTGCCTAAGGTCGTCAAAACCGGGGGCGCCAAGGACACCGCTCTTTCAACCGTGGCCTCGCCGTTGACCGAAGGCGTGGGCTCGCTGCTCGGCACGAGCCGGCTGCGCATCCCGTTCGACAGCGACCCGCTGCTATCTCCGCTCATCGCCGACCGCGCCGGGAGCGTCGTCGGCTCGTATCCACTCGGCCGTGGCCAGGTCATCGTCGTCACCGACGAGTCGCTTTTCGAAAACGGCCGCCTCGCCAGCGTCGACAATGCTCGGCTGGCATACAACCTCGCCACCTTCGGCCTACAGCGCGGTGAAACGGTCGCCTTCGAGGAGTGGTCGCACGGATATCAATCGGGCGATACCTGGTGGGCGATATTGCCGCGACCTTTTCAGTGGGCGCTCGGACTAGGGGGAATCGCCGGATTGCTGGCGTTGTTCGGAGCGGCGTGGCGGTTCGGGCCTGCGCTTGCGCTGCCGGACAACGACGAGCGCACGTCGTCTGAGTATCTGACATCAGTCGCGGTCTTGCTCGAGCGCGGCGGCGCCACGCGCACGGCGGTGCGGGACCTCGCGCGCCTTGGCTTGCGCGTAGCCGCACGCTCGGTTGGGCTGCCGGACAGCGCAAAGGCGACGGCGATCGGCCAGCGCCTACGCGGCAGCGAGACCGGGGACCGGCGGGCCGCTGACGTGCTCGCGCTCGAACGGCTGTCGGGCCTCGAGCGACCCACTCGCGCCGAGCTTATGCGCGCCGCGCAACTCTCGCTCGATCTACGAAAGGACCTTGGCGATGGACTCCACCACCTCGCGCCTCGCCGCTCGGCTTCGCGACGGCCTGCATAAGGTCGTCGTCGGCCAAGAGGATACGGTTTTCGCGCTGTCGCTCGCGCTGTTCGGCGACGGGCACGTGCTCATCGAGGGCGTCCCCGGAACCGCCAAGACGCTGTTAGTGCGGGCGCTTGCCTTGCTGCTCGGCGCGGATTTTCGCCGCATCCAATTCACGCCCGACCTCATGCCCTCCGACGTGGTCGGCACGACCGTGTTCAACCCGCAGAGCGCCCAATTCACAACGAGAAATGGTCCGGTCTTCACGAACTTGCTGCTCGCTGACGAGATCAACCGCACCCCCCCGAAGACGCAAGCCGCGCTGCTCGAAGCGATGGAAGAACGCCAAGCGACCATCGACGGGGTCTCGTTTCCGCTGCCGCCGCTCTTCATGGTCTGCGCCACGCAGAATCCGATCGAATGCGAAGGAACCTATCCGCTCCCCGAAGCGCAGATCGACCGTTTTATGGTCAAAGCCTCGACCGGATATCCGTCGGTCGACGAGGAGCTCGAGCTGTTGTCGCGCGGCGCTGCCGGATTTGATGCGCGCTACCTCGAGCGCGCCGGCGTCGCGCAAACCGTCACCGCAGACGAGATTGCGAGCGCGCGGCGCGACGTGCGGGCAGTCCACGTCGCGGGCTCGCTGCAGCGCTACGTCTACGACATCGTCGCCGGCACGAGGAGCGCAGGAGAGCTCAGCCTCGGCGCGAGCCCTCGCGCCGCGCTGCACTTGCTCGTCGCGACGCAGGCGAGCGCCGCGATCGACGGCCGCGACTTCGCCACGCCCGACGATGTGAAATCTGTCGCTCCGCTCGTCGTGACTCACCGGCTCATCGTCCGCCCGGAAGCCGAAGTCGAAGGCGTCACAGCCGCCACCGTCGTGAGCCGCGTGCTCGATTCCGTGGCGGTGCCGAAGGATACGACCGGGGCCTAACGTGCGCACCGGGCCGCTCTCACCGGCATTCGGTTGGGTGACTCCGCGCTGCGTCGGCGCGCTCCTGATCATCGCCGTCCTCGTCGCCGCGAGCGCGCTGTTCGCGCCCGCATTGGTCGTCGCTCAGATCGCCGGCGCGATCTTGGCCGCCTGCTTTATTGGCGATCTCGTGCTCGGTCCGCGCAGAACATCGATACATATCGAGCGGGAGCCGGCGGGGCACCTCGCACTGCGTTCGCCGGCGCGGCTCGGTTATCGCATCTCGAACCATTCGGGCACGAGAGTGTGGTTGCAGATCGTCGACACGCCCATCCCCGCATTCGAATTCCCCGAGCAAGTCGTGCGCGCGCGTGTGGGTCCAAACAAGGGCATCTCCGTGGGCTTGCCGGTCATGCCCAGGCTGCGCGGCCCAGCCGAGCTTGGATGGCTGTACGTCACGGTGACAAACGCGATCGGGCTTGTCGCGCGGCGTTGGATCTTACGCGAACGCGTATCCATACGGATCTATCCCGACCTTTCCGCAGTGGAGCGATACGGCGAGCTCGCGCGACGTGGCCGTTTGGTCGAGGCCGGCTTTCGAAAGCTGCGCCTGCACGGGAGAGGTGGCGAATTCGACGCACTGCGCGAGTGGACGCCCGACGACGAGTTTCGAACCATCAATTGGAAGGCCACCGCCCGGCGCGGCAAGCTCATGGTCGAGCAGTACGACGTCGAGCGCAGTCAGACGATCATGTTGGTCCTCGACGCGGGGCGGCTCATGACCCCGCGCCTTGGCCCGCAGCAGAAATTCGACTATGCGATCACCGCGGCGCTCTCCGTCGCCGCCATCGCGGCGCTTGCCGACGACAAAGTGGGCCTGATGGCGTTTGCCGGCGACATCCTCGAGCACATCGCTCCGCGGTCGGGCTCGGCGCATACGAGCGGCCTCACCTCACGAGTCTACGACTTGCAACCAAGATTTGAAGAGGCGGATTACGGGCGCGCCTTCACTTATCTGCGCCGGCGCCAGCCCAAACGCAGCTTGGTGATCTTCTTCACGGATATGTTCGACCCGGTGGCGTCTGCGGCGACGCTCGGCAATCTCACGCTCATCACTCCACGACATCTCGCCGTCTGCGTGCTCATGAACGACGAAGCCGTGCAAGCGGCCCTGCGCACCGAACCCACATCGCCGCACGACGCCTACAGGGCCGCAGTGGCGGCAGAACTGCTCATCGCACGACAGACCGCAGCGGCCATCTTGCGGCAGCGAGGCGTCATCGTCATCGACGTGCCGGCGAAAGACCTCACCGTGTCCTTGATCAACGCCTACGTGGAGATCAAGGCGCAGAGCTTGTTGTGAGCGCCTCTCGGCGCGTGCCCCACAGATAGTACAGCAGCATCGCAAGTGCGGTGGCGCCGCCGAAGAGCAGCCTTACTTGTTCGGGATAGTTTTGCGGCGAGAAAAATCCCTCGATCGTCGCAGCGACGACGAGCATGGACGCGACACCAAGGATAAGCACGCCCGCGCGGCGCGCGTTGCGCTTGATCGCGTCGCGCCTGCGGAGTTGGCCGGGCGCGAGAATCCCAGCCGCGATGAGCAGTCCCGCGCCGGCCGCGATTTGCACTGCGGTGAGCTCGATGATGCCGTGCGGGGCGATCGTCGCCCAGAAATCTCTGCCGAAACCGGCGTCGGTGTACATGGCCGCTGCCCCGCCCAGCACCAGCCCGTTGAAGAGCAGCAAATAGACGGTGACGATACCAAGCGTGACTCCGCCGGCAAACGCGAAGAACGCAAGCCGGATGTTGTTCTGCATGATCCACGCCGCCATCGTCGGCGAGCCGAGCAACTGCTGGTTGGGGACGAAGTTCTGCGCGTGCAGTCCCTTATGGATCGGCTCGATCAGTTGGGGCGGCAGCAGCACGTATGCATCGAGCGGCTGGTTGTGGATGAGAAAGTACGACAGGCCTGCGGCTCCGCAGAAAAGCGCCACGCTGATGCCGATGGGCACGCGCGAGTTTTTCACCTCCATCGGGAAGGTGCGGTCGAAGAAACGCAGCACTCGCGCAAAACCGCCTTCGGATGCGCCGGCGTAGACCGCCGCGTGAGCGCGAGCAGTCAGGCGGTTGAGATATGCGACCAAGGTGGGATCGTAGGCGCGTCCTTGCGCGAAGGCGAGATCGGAGGTGACCCAGCGATAGAGCGAGCCAAGCTCCGACACGTCGTCAGGATCCAACCGTCCGAGGCCCCGGCGCTCCGCCGCGCGCAGCAGGGTCTCGAGCCTGGTCCATCCCTCTCGGCGGCGCTCGACGAAGGTGGCCTGCCTCATGGCGCCGACTTCTCACCTCGTACAGGGCGCCCCCTGGTTCGATACCCATCTTGGAGGACAACGGCTTGGAACGCTGGGTGACGGTGCGTACGCCCGAGGCAGTCGCCTTCTCTTACGAGCTGGCCGGACTGGGTAGCCGTTTCCTCGCGCTCTTCATCGA
>JAJPHJ010000147.1 GCA_021325335.1 Pseudomonadota bacterium
CCAACGTTCCGCCAATCCCTCGATGCGGTCCGATGAGAGGGCCATATGGCGGAACGGCGAACGCGAAAGATTGTGGACGCCGCTTACACGACGCCCGGCATCGAAGAAGCACCTCTCCACCGACCAGTCCTGCTCCTTCCCCGCAGCGCTCGGCTCGGTCTTCTCCTGACGGCACTCGCCGGCTTTTCGACCGGCATCTTCACCTGGTACCTGCTCGTCACGCATACGAGCTTGAGCGGCTTCGCTTCCAACATCGTGCTCGTGTGCGCGGCGCTCGGATGCGCCCTGCTGGCGATCGTCGCGTGGTACGGATATTCCCGTTGGATCAGCACGACGTGCAACGTCTCGCTCGAGGACATGCTGGGCGCCGACGCGTGGAGCTATCTCCCCTTCCTCGCGTTGTGGGCGTATATCTTGGCGCTGCCCGCCGCGCTGTCGACGGCATTCGCGCTTTGCGGAGCGGTGCTCTTGGTCGCGATCGCCATCAAGGTCGGCGTGCTCGGGCGTTACTATCCCATGGTCCATCACGTCTCCATCGCTTTCATCGCGACGCGTCTGCCGCTGATCATCATCGCACCGCTTGCGGCCGTCATCATCGGGCAGCGGCAAGGAGAACATTTCGTCGCGTCCCACAGCGTCTGGCTCAACGTCTGGGGGCGTTGGGATGCGCAACATTACCTGGCCATCGCGACGACCGGCTATCAGGGCAACGAGATGGCGTTCTTCCCTCTGTATCCGTTCCTCGTGCACGTGCTCGGCGGCCTCATCGGCAATCACCTGACGGCCGGCCTCATCATCTCAAACCTTTCGTTCTTCATCGCGCTCGCGTATTTGTACGCGCTCGTGCGCTTGGAATACGGTGATGACACGATCGCGTACCACGCGATTTTTTACACCGCGATTTTCCCGACCGCGATCTTCTTCTCGGCGGTCTACACCGAGTCGCTTTTCCTCGCGCTGACCGTGGCGTCCGTCTACTACGCAAGGCATGGCAACTACGTCACGTCGGGCGTGTTCGGCGCGCTTGCCTCCATGACGAGGGTCGAGGGCATGCTCACCGCGATCCCTCTCGCCTACGAGGCTTGGCGGGGGTGGCGCGAACGGCGCGGCACCACGCTCACGCGGGGCGTCATCGGCGTGGCGCTCGTCCCGGCCGGGTTATTCGCGTATATGGCCTATCTCTATGCTCTCGTGGGCGACCCGCTGTATTTCCTCAAGATCCAAGACAACTGGCATCGCCACCTCGCGCCGCCGTGGGTGAGCATCGTCAACACGGTGCGGGCGATCGCCGCGCAACCGCTTGCTTCGAGCGAGTCCGTCAACCACATGATCGAGCTCGCTTTCACCTTGGCGTTCCTCGTCCTCATGGTGATCGCGTTTCGCACGCTACGCCCGTCATACTCCTGGTATTTCGCTGCGTCGCTGCTCGTCCCGATGTCCACGGCGAGTCTCATGAGCATGCCCCGCTTCGTGCTCGTCATCTTCCCGGCGTTCATGCTCATGGCGTTATGGGGCCGCAATCCTCTCGTCAACTCCGCGATCGTCGCGCTCTCGCTGCCGCTGCTCGGGCTGTTCACCGTGCTGTTCGCAGACTGGTATTGGCTCGCGTGAGCGCTGCCTCGTCGCCGCTCATGCGCCGCGGCGTCCGCCAATTCTTGAAGTTCGGCGTGGTCGGCGCCTCGGGTGCCGTGATCAGCTTCATCATCTTCCACGTACTCCTGCACTTCCGGCTCGACATCAAGCTCGCGTTCTCGATCGGCTTCATCGCCGGCGGAGTGAACAACTATTTTTGGAACCGCCACTGGACGTTCCGCTCGAAAGGCCACATGGGCAAGGAGCTGGCGCAGTTCTTGACGGTCTCCGCCATGGCGCTCGTCTTGGGCATTGCGATCACCGCGCTGTGCGACCGGGCGCTCCCGCCGTTCCATCTGCGCAACTCGCTCATCTGGTTGTGCGGCACGGTCGGCGGCATGGGCGTGAATTTCTTCGTCAACAAGTACTGGACGTTTCGACACACCCATCACGTGCCCGCACCCGACTCGAAGACGTGAAGCGCGCGCAGGCGTTTGCGCTCGGCGCCCTCATGGCGCTCGCCCTAGCGCTGCGGCTCTACGGCATCCATAACCCGATCCTCGACCATCCGGCGTGGCGGCAGGGTGACGGCGCGGCGATCGCGCGCAACTTTGTGGAGCTGCGCGATGATATTTTTTATCCGCAGACCGACTATAACGGGCCCCCGCCCAACTACGTGGAGCTCGAATTGCAAGTCGTGCCGTTCGCGGCGGCGCAGCTGTACCGGGTGTTCGGCGTCCACGAGATCTTCTTGCGCCTGCTCGTGATCGTGTTTTCGCTTGCGACGATCCCGCTCGTGTTCGCGTTGGGCGCGCAGCTCTACTCGACGCGTGCCGGCTTCATCGCGGCTGCCCTCTTCGCCGTGAGCCCGGGACCCGTCTATTACGGCCGGGCCGTCATCCCCGAGAGCGTCATGCTCTTTTTTTGCGCGGGGGCTTTGCTTTGGTGGTGGCGCTTCGTCGCACAGCGTCGGCCCTTTGACCTCGTGCTCGCTTGTCTCTTCGCGGCGCTCGCCGCGCTCGCCAAGCCCCCGGGGCTCATCGTGCTCGCGCCGATGCTGGCCATCGCTTTGTGGAAGGACCGGGTCAGAGCGCTCGCCAGTTGGGCGAACTATGCCCTCCTCGCAGTCGTGTTCGTGCCGCTGTGGCTCTATTTCGGCCATCTCCACGCGATCGCGGAATGGCATTGGGCAAGCGGCATCACGGCTAAACACGTCGCGCCGGCGCTCGCCGCGGCGCTGCATAGCCCCGCCGGCGCGGTGCGGGCGCTTGCGGGAGCGCTCGCGCTGCAGCGCATGCTCGCGACGACCATCCTCGGCCCCGCGCTTTTCTCGCTTTTGCTCCTCGCGGCGATCTGCCAGCCGCGCGATCCATCCGGAGGGATGCGCTCGTGGTTTTTCGGGTCGTGGTTCGCCGCTCTCGTGCTGTACGCGCTCATCGTCGTCAACGTCGAACGCGTCGACTACTACCTCATGCCCTTCGCGCTGTTCGCCGTTCTGTATGCCGCCGGCGCTTTGGACTGGATCTTTGAACGGATCGCGCTTGCCCTTGGCGAGCTGTGGCCGCGCCTGGGTCTCGTTGCCATCTTTTTCTTCGTCGTCTACAGCAACATGCTCGAAATCCATCCTTATTATACGTGGAGCCGCAACGTCTATGCCGCGGCGACCGAAGTCCGCAGCGCGATCGAGCCGGGCAGCCTCATCGTCATGGGCCACTACGATCCTTCCGTCCTGTACACGATCGCGCACCGCGGTTGGGAGGAAGACCCTTTGGTATGGAACGTGCACGATATGACGAGCGCGATCGCCAAGGGCGCTCGCTATTTCGTCGCCGTCGAAGTGCCGCGCTTCGCGGCCAACAAGCCGCTGTACGCATTCATGCAGCGCTACCGCCGCGTTCCCGTCCGCTCCGGGTGGCAAGTCTACGACATGCACCATTTCGCCGTCGCGAGACCACCGAACGCGCGCAAATAAATTTGCGCGGGCTACATATCGCGCGCAAAATAAATTTGCGCGGGCTACATATCGCGCGCAAAATGGATTTGCGCGCCCTCCATTACGGGATGGGAAGCAGCGAGGGGGTGGTCGCGCCGGACGGCGCTGTGGCCTTGGCCTGTCCGCTCGTGACGTAGCCTCGGTAGATGACCAGCCGTTGTGCGAGCCGGTGGAGTTCGTCTTGGAGATCGTACGACGTCACGATCGCCTTGGTCAGATGCGCGGTGTCGAAGTCGCTCGAAAAGGCCTTCACCTCTTTTTGAATGACCTTATCGCCCTCCGCGATTGATTTGATCGCCGGCGCGACCGCGGCGGCGATCGACCCGTAGAGCGGATAATTCGAGATGACGATCTCCCGCCGGATTTTGGCTTGCCCGATCTCGCTTGACAAAGCGAGCGCAGCGGCGTCATCGGGCGCATAACGAAGCGATTGGGTGATATCATCGGCGGCTTCGTCGAGTTTGCTCTCGACGAAATCCACCTTGGCGCGCAGGTAGAGGACCTTCGCGAGCCCGGCTTTGGCATGCGCGTTGCGGCGGTCGAGCGCCAGCGCCAGGCGATACTCCTTTTCCGCCTCCGGCAGGTTCGGGCGCTCGAGGGCAGCATCGCCCTGAGCGTTGCGCACATTGATCATCCAGTGCGTGATCGGCCCAGCGCATCCGCTCGCCGCCAGCGTGCACAGCATCGCGACCACGATCAGCAGCCGCTTAACCATGTTGCAGTCCATGATTCACTAAGAACCTCGCGACGAAGACGATGAGATGCGCGGCCGGCCAAAGGACGAGTTGCGCGAGCAGCGTGCCCGCGACCGCGCCGGCCACGAGATACAGCAGCATCGCTTTGATGTCCGACTCGGGCCGCATGCCGAGCGCGGCCTGATCGGTGATGACGGCAGCAGTCGGATCGACCACCAAGGTCAAGGTGATCGTGGCGACGCCCGTGATCAGGCCCGAAAGCAAGAGCGCCGTGCCCGTCACCTTGGCGTCGATGACGCCGGCGTAAAACGCCGACAGCGGGCCTGCCACCCAGAACGCCATCACGATGACGTTCCAGAACAGGAAAGCTTTGGGCAGTCTCGCCGGGCTGTAGCGCAACATGCTGGCGCGCGGGATCCGCAATTCCGCGACCGCGCCCGCAAAGGTCGCCGGCCGGGCGAGCCGGGCGATGGATCCCACGAGCGAACCCGAGCGCTCGAACGAATTGATGCCGCGTTGCAACAACACCGCGAAAGTCGGGGTGAGCGCGCCGCCCAGAATCGAGCCGAGCGTGGCCGCAGCGATGATGATCCGCAAATCCCTCTCGAAGCCGGCCACATCGCCCAGATGGCGCGAGATGTCGATGAGCGCGCCCATGAGCGGCGCGTAGATGAGGTTGAGCATGCGCGAGCTCGTGGCGAAGAGATTGAACAGCGTGAGGCCCGTCGCCACGCGCTTGCTGCGCACGCCCGCTAGGCGCGCCGCGCCCGTTCCCATCTGCAACGCCTGCGAGCCCAGGTAGAGCAGGGCTGCAACAGCGAGGTATACCGTCATGGAACTGCCGCGCGTTCAAGCGCGCTCAAGCGGATTCGGCCAGCGCTTCGAAGGCGTTCGCGATCGGCTGCAGGTCGACCGGGCCGAGGACGGTGAGCGCCAAGCGCTGCGGCGTGAAGATCCGCGCAGCGTGCGCATCGACTTCTTCTTTGGTCACCGCGTCGATGCGGGCGATGATCTCGCTTGGCGGCACGTGCCGCCCCAGCGCGAGTTCGGTGCGACCGAGGCGCAGCATCCGCGTGCTCGTGCTCTCGAGCGAGAGCAACAACGTCCCCTTGATGTGCTCCTTGGCGCGCTGCAGCTCGTCCGTCGCGACGCCATGCTCGACCAGCTGCGTCAACTCCGCTCGGATCAGCGACACGACTTCGACGACGTTCTTCGGACTGGTCGACGCCGAGATGCTGAAGATGCCCCCGCTGTGATATGGATTGTGCGAGGAGAACACGCTGTACACAAGACCGCGCTTTTCGCGGATCTCTTGGAACAGCCGCGATGCCATGCCGCCGCCGACGATGGCGTCGAGCACCGAGAGCGGGAAGCGGGACTCATCGCGCGCGCTCGTCCCCTCGGCGCCCACGAGCACGTAGACCTGCTCGCAGTCTTTCTGCTTTCCCGCGACCGCCGGCCTGAAGACGGGCGGCGGCGGATCGAAGCCGTGAAAGCGGCCGCTGGTCTGGCCCAAGAGCTCTTCCACTTGCCGGGCGAACGCCGCGTGATCGACGTTGCCGGCCGCGGTCACCACGACCCGGTCCGGGGTATAGCGCTCGTGCATATAGCGCTGGATCATGTCGCGATCGATGCTCGACACGGTGTGTGCGTAGCCGATCGTCGGCTCGCCCAACGGACTGCCCGCCCACACGGAGCGCACGAACAGGTCCTGGCTCATCTCGTCTGGAGCATCGTCGTACATCCTGATCTCTTCCAAGATCACCTGTTGCTCGTTGTGCAGGTCGACGGGATCGAATTTCGCGTGCAGGAACATGTCGGCCAACACGTCCATCGCAAGGCCTGTCTGCACGTCGACGACGCGCGCGTGATAGCACGTGACCTCTTTGTCGGTGAACGCATTGAGATGGCCGCCGACCGAATCCATCGTCTCGGCGATCTGTCGCGCGCTGCGCAGCGGCGTGCCCTTGAAGAGCATGTGCTCGATGAGGTGGCTGATGCCTCGCACCGACGCGTCTTCGTGCGAAGAGCCGATGCCCACCCACACGCCGAGCGCCGCGCTGCGCACGTAGGGGATGTGCTCCGTGATCACGCGGATGCCGTTGTCGAGGACGGTTTTTTGATAACGCGGTTCGTCTAGAGCCATGAAGGGTCCCAATAGATGGAGCCGAGAGCCCAGGGGCTGCCCGCACGATAGTCGGCTTTGCGCACTGCGGCCGAGAACACCGTGCGCTCGGTGGGCGCGGCTTCGTCACCGGACACGGTGACCCCGGGCGCCACTGCGATGGGCACCGTCGCCCAGACATCGACCTCATCGAGAGTTGGGGCCACTGAGAACGTCACCTCCACCATGTCACGGACGTCTTGCTCGAACCGCCTGCGGTCGACCACCGCGTGGAACTTCCGGCCGGAAAGGACGATACCGGCGACCGCGGCCGGCATGACTCGCTCGACCCGTACTTTTACGATCTGCTCTGGAAATCGCTCGGCCAACAGCGC
>JAJPHJ010000090.1 GCA_021325335.1 Pseudomonadota bacterium
ACCATCCGCTTGTAAATCAAATATGCCTTGACAGAACCAGTCGTAAGGAAGAGCTTCCAGAACAACACAGGAGAGAGTTGCAGTTTGACCGACCTCCTTATGTTTGCGCTAGTCCACCGGGCTCAAGTATATCATAGGAGACAAAAAGGAAGCAAGCGCACAACGGGTCTTGACATTTACGCGTCACTTGTTCTCGCGCTGGTCGGTCTGAAGCGCCCATGCGCGCGTTCGAGCTCATAGAGGGCGATCGCGCCGGCAACGGAGGCGTTCAAACTCTCGACACCAGGCACTTGCGGGATGCCGACGACGAGCGCCACGTCAGCCTCCGGAATGCCCGCGAGTCCACGCCGCTCTTGACCGACGAGCAACGCCGCTCGCTCGGGCAGTGTGACTGACCTCACATCGCTGCCTCCGGCGGCAGTGCCCACGATCGTCAACTGCGCGGCTCGGAGCGCATCGGCAAACGAGCTCCACTGCTCGAAGATGACGAGCGGTATGCGAAAGAGCGCACCCATCGACGCGCGCACCACCTTGTCGTTATAAGGGTCGACCGCGCGTGGCCCGAAGCAGATCGCCTTTGCCCCGAAGGCGGCGGCCGCGCGGATGAGCGTGCCTGCGTTGCCCGGATCCGCCAGATCGGGCAACACGAGGACCGTCACAGGCTCGCCGGAGGGAACGAGCTGGGCGAGCGCTTCCGTGTCGTGGTGCAGGAAGCGGACGACTGAAACGACAGGCTGAGGCGTCTGCGTCTGTGCGAGCGAGTCGATCGTGCGCCGGTCCACGGCGTGGAGGTCAGCGCCCAGCGCTCTTAGCTCGTCCGTGCTCTCTTTTGACAGCGCACCGGGAAGCGCAAAAACGCGCTGGATGGGCGCGCGGGCGCGCAGCGCCTCTGCGAGCGCCTGCGTCCCCTCCAAAAGAAAACACCGCTGGGTCTGGCGGTGTTTTTTTTGATGCAAGAGCCGAGCGGCGCGGACTGACGCGTTGTGGAAGCCGAGTCCCGCATCGGCCACGCGAGCGACCTTTAAGCGCGGGAAGCGCCGGCGGGCAGATGTTTCTTCGCGATCTCCAAGAGCTGGGCAAAGGCAGCTTCATCGTTGACCGCGAGTTCGGCGAGCATCTTGCGATTGAGGTTGAGACCCTCTTTCCGAAGGCCGCTCATGAGGCGGCTGTAGTTGAGGCCGGAGGTTCGGGCCGCAGCGTTGATGCGGGTGATCCACAGCGCCCGGAAATCGCGCTTGCGATTGCGCCGATCGCGGAAAGCGTAGATGAGCGAGTGGAGCAACGCCTCGTTGGCGGCGCGGTACGTGCGCCCACGCGCGCCGCGGAAGCCTTTGACGGCCTTGAGGACCTTGTTGCGCTTCTTGAGCGCGATGACGCCGCGTTTGACCCGTGCCATGACTCTCTCCTAAGTATCGATTCTACATGTAGCTCGCGCAAATTTATTTGCGCGTAATCGCGTCACGCATATGGCAGCTGCCGCTTCAGGCGCGGCACGTCGGTGGGGTCCGCCGTGACTTGCTTGCGGAACTTGCGGATGCGCTTCGGGGATTTCTTCGTGAGGATGTGGCTGCAACCCGAAAACTGGCGCTCGCGCACGAACTTGCCCGTGCCGGTCACCTTCACTCGTTTTGCCGTCCCTCGATGGGTCTTCAGTTTTGGCATGATCTCCTTAGCTCTTCTGTGGCTGGGCCGGGGCTGCGTTCGCCGGCGGCGGCGTTGCCGGCGCGGGAGCCGCCGCTTGCGTCGGCGCAGCGGCCTTACGCGGGCTGGAACCTTCCTTGTGACCCTGGTGCGCGGCCACAGCGTCCTGCTTGGGTGACAGGATCATGAACATGTTGCGGCCCTCCAGCCGCGGTTCGCGTTCGACGTTTGCGAACTTCGCGGTGTCGGCGGCGACGCGCTCGAGGATCCTGCGCCCGTTCTGCGCGTACGCGATCTCGCGACCCCGGAACATGATCGTCACCTTCACCTTGTCGCCGTCGAACAGCAGCCGTTCGGCGGTTCGGAACTTCACCTGGTAATCGTGCTCCTCGATCTTCGGCCGCAGCTTCACCTCGCGAAGCTCCATGTTGTGCGCTTTCTTGCGCGCCTCCCGATCTTTCTTGTTCTGCTCGTAGCGCAACCGTCCATAATCGTCGAGGCGGCATACTGGTGGGACTGCGTTTGGCGAGACTTCGATCAGGTCGACGCCCCGGTCGCGGGCGAGGGAGAGCGCATCCCAAGTCGACATGATTCCTAGTTGCGCGCCGTCATCCGCGATGACGCGGACTTGGGGCACGCGGATCTGCTCGTTGACGCGGAAATGCCGGCTAATGAGCGCCCGCTCCGGCTATTGAATTATCTATGCTCGTCCTCCAAATAAAAAAGCCCGCTGAAGCAGGCTACCGTTGACGATGAGAAACGAAACTGGACGTTCGCTGCCTTCGTCTTTCGAACCGAACCGACTGTCAAACGACGCCGTTCGGTGCGAAGGGTAGTCGTGCCCAGGGATTATAACAAGCGGTTCGGGCTCGGTCAAGTCATATTTCGGGACAAGAGTCGCGGTACAGGCAGCCCTTCGGGCTCGAGCGAAAATAAACTGTTCCCGTGGTTAAGGAAGATTACAAGACCGCCCATCCCTGGCAAAAGAAGCGTTCCGATGAGCGAAAGCTCGGGCTTGTCATGGTCAACACCGGACCAGGAAAAGGCAAGACCACGGCTGCGCTCGGACTTGCGTTGAGGGCGATTGGGCACCACCAAAAAGTGAAGATGATCCAGTTCATGAAAGGCGATCCTTTCTATGGCGAGCTGCTCGTGCGCGAGCGCCTACCGGAACTGGAGATCGAGCAGTACGGGCTCGATCGGTTTGTCGACCCCAAGAATCCCGAACCAGATCAGGTCGAACGCGCGCACGCAGGGTTCGAGGCGGCACGCAAGGCGGTTGAGTCTGGGGACTACAACGTCGTGATCCTCGACGAGGTGAACGTCGCCATGGCATTCGGCCTGGTCGACACGCTGGCGGTCGTGGAGCTCCTGCGGAGCAAGCCTTCGCACGTCGAGGTCATCCTGACCGGGCGCGATGCGCCCCAGGCCATTGTGGATGCGGCCGACTATGTCAATGTGGTCACTGACGCAAAACACCCCTACCAGAAGAACATTCCGGCCCGCGTCGGAATCGAGTTTTAAGCCGATATGATATATAATGGATGATAAGGTGAAAAAGACCAAGACGAACGGCCATCCCCCCAACGGCAAGGCAAAGGACAGCTCTCGTGGCCTGTCCGGTGAGGCGCTATGGAACGCGCAGTTCGAGTCGACGCCCAAGCGCCCGGGCGCGATCGACCGCACGATTTCTGACCATCCGCTCAAGCCGCTCTACGGCCCCGAGGATCTGGCGGGAATCGACCACGATCGCGATCTCGGCTATCCGGGCGAATATCCATACACGCGCGGCATCCACCCAACCATGTACCGCGGGCGCTTGTGGACGATGCGCCAGTTCGCGGGATTTGGCACCGCGCAGCAGACGAACGAGCGATTCCACTTCTTGCTCGCGCAAGGCCAGACCGGCCTCTCGGTGGCGTTCGACATGCCCGCGCTCATGGGTTACGATTCCGATCACCCGCGAGCGCTCGGAGAGGTCGGTAAGTGCGGCGTTGCCATCGCCACGCTGCAGGACATGCAAGATCTCATGTCCGGCATCGATCTCGGACGCATCTCCACCTCGATGACGATCAACTGCACGGCGCCGGTCGCGCTCGCCCTGTACATCGTGACGGCCGAATCGCAAGGGGTACCGCAAGACAAGCTCAGCGGCACGCTGCAAGCCGACATGCTCAAGGAATACATCGCGCAGAAAGAGTGGATCTACCCGCCCGAACCCTCCATGCGCATCATCACGGACATGATGTCGTACTGCGCGCGGCACGTGCCCAAGTGGAACACGATCTCCATCTCCGGCTACCACATCCGCGAAGCGGGCTCGACGGCCGCACAAGAACTCGCGTTCACGCTAGCGGTCGGGTTCGCGTACGTGGAAGCGGGCATCGCGGCCGGCATGGACGTGGACGAATTTGCGCCGCGGCTCTCGTTTTTCTTCAACGCGCATTCCGACTTTTTCGAAGAGATCGCGAAGTACCGTGCGGCGCGGCGCATCTGGGCCCGCCACATGCGGGAACGGTACAAGGCGAAAAATCCGCGCTCGTGGACCATGCGCTTCCACACCCAGACCGCAGGTTGCTCGGCCACCGCGCAACAGGCGCAAAACAACATCATGCGGGTGGCGTTTCAAGCCCTGGGCGCGGTGCTCGGCGGCACGCAGTCGCTCCACACGAACTCGCTCGACGAAGTCTTGGCGCTGCCCACGGAGGAGAACGCGCAGATCGCGTTGCGCACGCAACAGATCATCGCGTACGAGACGGGTGCGGCGAACGTCATCGATCCCCTGGGCGGCTCGTATTTCGTAGAGAAGCTGACGAGCGAGATGGAGGCTGCGGCCGAAGAATACTTCGAGCGCATAGCCGAGTTCGGCGGGGTGATCCCCGCCATCCATGCGGGCTTCTTCCAAAAGGAGATCGCGGATGCGTCGTACCGCTATCAACGCGAGATCGAAAACGGCGAGCGCATCATCGTGGGCGTGAACGACTTCGTGCAAGAAGAAGCCGAGTCGATCTCCCTTTTGAATATCGATCGCGCGGTCGAACTCGAACAGTGCCGCCGCGTGCAGGCCTTCCGCGCATCACGCGACGGCGAAGCCGCGCAGCGTGCGCTCGAGCGTCTTACCGATGCGGCACGCGGCGATGACAATCTCATGCCGCACTACCTGAACTGCGTGCGTAGCAAAGCAACCCTCGGGGAGATCTCCGAAGCGCTCGTTCCGGTGTTCGGCCGCTATCGCGAACCGGCGGTGATCTAAGCGTGGCGCGTCCCATCCGCATCTTGGTCGCAAAGGCCGGCCTCGATGGTCACGATCGTGGGGCGAAAGTGATCGCGGGGGCGCTGCGCGACGCGGGCTGCGAAGTGATCTACACGGGCTTGCACCAGACCCCCGAGCAAGTCGTCGAAGCGGCGATCCAAGAAGACGTCGATGGGATCGGGCTCTCCGTGCTCTCGGGTGCCCACATGACGCTCTTCCCGCGCATCAAAGAGCTGCTCGTCAAAGAGGGAGCGGACGACATCGTGCTCTTCGGCGGCGGCACCATTCCGCCCGAAGACGTCAAGCCTCTGCTGGCAGCGGGCGTTGCGGGTGTCTTCACTCCGGGGACACCGATGGCAACCATCGTCGACTTCGTCCGTCGCGAGTGCGGAAAGAGGGTCGGAGCGTAAGATCCTTTGAGCGGTGACGTTCGCGTGCGCTTCGCGCCGAGCCCGACGGGCCATTTGCACGTCGGCGGGGCGCGCACGGCGCTCTTCAATTGGCTTTTCGCCCGCCATCACCGCGGGCTCTTCATCTTGCGCGTCGAGGACACGGACGCGGCCCGCAACCGCCCCGAGTACGCACAAGCCATCTATGACGGCCTGCGCTGGCTCGGACTTGACTGGGATGAGGGGCCCGATAAGGGCGGTCCATACGAGCCATACCTCCAAAGCCGGCGCGCGGAACGCCACCTCCAAGTCGCGCGCGAGCTGCTGCAGCGCGGTTTGGCCTATGAGTGCTTTTGCCAACCCCGCACGGCAGACAACGTGGCGGACGGCAGTTCTCTCGCTTCCGACGACGGCGACGAGGAAAATGTAGGGGGCGCAAATTCATTTGCGCCCAAAACGACGCTCGCGTGCACGTGCGCAAAGCTCTCGGCGGAAGAGCGAGACGCAAAACGCGAGGAGATCTCGCCTGCGCTGCGCTTGCGAGTCCCGAAAGGCGCTGACTTCGTCGTGGAGGACCTCGTTCGCGGCACGGTGACCTTCCCGAACGACATGGTCGAAGATTTCGTGCTGGTGACCGGCGACGGGCGCACGCTCTACAATCTCGCCGCGGCCGTGGACGACCACGACATGGCGATCACGCATGTCATCCGCGGTGAAGAACATCTCGCCAATACTCCAAAGCAGCAGCTTATCTATGAAGCGATGGGCTGGAAAGCGCCGCGCTTCGCGCACATCCCCATCATCCTCAACGCGCAGCGGCGCAAGCTGAGCAAGCGTGACGGTGCGACCTCGCTCGTGGAATATCAGGCCATGGGCTACGTGCCCGATGCCGTCGTCAATTTCTTGGCCCTGCTCGGCTGGTCGCCCGGTGGTAACCGGGAGCTTTTGAGCCGCAAAGAGCTCGTGGAGCTCTTCGACCTCGATCGAGTCGTCAAGCATCCCGCGATCTTCGACACGGCCAAACTCGGGTGGCTCAACAAAGAGTACATAAAAGCCGCGCCTGTCTCCGACCTGGCCGCGCGTGTCACCGCTTTCATCGACGCCGACCACCGCAGAACCAGCGCAGGGGCCGATTGGAAAATCATCCCATCCTACGTTGAAAAGGTGGCCGCCCTGCTCCACGACCGCGTCAAGACAACCACCGAAGTGCTCGAACTGGGATCGTATTTCTTCACGCGCGGGCCCATCGCGCCCGATCCGGAAGCCGTTGCGAAGTATTGCACCGAGCCTGTAGCCATCGACCGTCTGCGCGAGGTGCGCGAGTGTCTCGCCAGGCTCGAACCATTCGAAACCCACGACGTCGAACAGGCCATCCGCCAACTCGCCGCTGCCAAGGGCATCAAGCCGTCGGAATACATCCACCCGCTGCGTGTCGCCGTCACCGGAAAATCCGTCAGCCCGGGCATTTTTGAAGTATGCTCTATCTTGGGTCGCGACGTCGTGCTGCAACGCATCGATGCGCTCGTCGCGTTTCTGCGCGCGGCAGATGCGACGGCGAAGGCGGGTCGCTGATGGATCGCGTGCACGTCTTCGTGCTGGCTGCGGGAAAAGGCACGCGCATGAAGAGCCGCCGCCCCAAGGTGTTGCACGAACTGTGCGGGGTCAGCTTGCTTTCGCTCGTCCTTGAGACCGTGCGCAACGCGGTCGAAGGCGATATTCGCGTCATCGCGAGCCCGGAGCTGCAGGAGCACGTCGAGGCGCTCGGCGCGCGAGCGGTCATTCAAGAGCCGCAGTTGGGCACTGGGCACGCCGTGCAGGTCGCCTTGGCCGACTTGGCGCCAGACGACCTGCCGATCCTCATCGTCAGCGCGGACATGCCTCTCGTGCCGACCGAACTCGTGGCGCGCGTCGTGTCCGCACAAGTTTCCGGAGACATCGCGGCGGCATTCGTGACCGCGCAGGTGCCCTTGCCTTCCAACTTCGGACGCGTGATTCGCGAGAAGGGTCGCATCACGGCCATCGTGGAGGCACGCGATGCCGACAAGGACCAACTCCATATCGATGAAGTGAACGCCGGCATGTATTGTTTCGATCAGGCCCAGCTGCGCCGCGCGGTCGCTGGACTCACGACGAACAACGCGCAGGGAGAGTTTTATCTCACTGATTGTTTGGCCGCGCTCGTGAAGAGCGGTAAAGCGATCGAAGCGGTGCGTGCCGCGGAGGCGGCGGACGTCGCCGGGATCAACAACCGCGCGGAACTGGCGAGCGCCAGAGCGTTGTTGCAACAACGCATCCTCGTCAGCCATATGCTCGAGGGGGTCACGATCGTCGATCCCTCGTGCACCTACATCGATGTGATGGTGACGATCGGACCCGACACCACGATCCACCCACAGACCCATCTCGCGGGTCGCACGGTCGTCGGTTCTGGATGCATTATCGGTCCTGGCGCACAGATCTCGAACAGCACGATTGGTGATCGCGTGGAAATCATCCAGTCGGTCGTCAGAGATTCCACCGTGGAAGATGAAGCCACGGTCGGGCCGTTCGCCCACTTGCGTGGCAAGAGCGTGATCGAATCTGGTGCGCACATCGGCAACTTCGTGGAGACGAAGAACACGCGCATGGGCCGCGGCGCAAAGGCAAGCCATCTGTCGTACGTGGGCGACGCGGATGTCGGCGAGCGGGCGAACATCGGCGCCGGGACGATCACCTGCAACTACGACGGCAAAAAAAAGAACAAGACAAAGATCGGCACCCGAGCCTTTATCGGATCGAATTCCTCGCTCGTGGCGCCCGTGGAGATCGGCGACGGCGCGTTGACCGGCGCCGGCTCGGTCGTGCTGCACGACGTGGCGGCCGGCGAACGGGTGGCGGGCAATCCGGCCAAGCCCTTGCGCAAGAAAGAATCGCTCGAGCCCACATGACCGGGCGGGATATGGACTGGGTCATTGCCGCCGCCTGTGCGCTTTTCGCAGCGGCGGTTTTCGTCTGGCAACGCCGTCAAACAACCCGAGCGCTCAAGCGCGCTACGCGGGCCGAACGGCACCTGGCATTGCTTGGGTCCATAGCACCCGCGCTGACCCAAACCGCGACAGAATCCGAGCCGCTGACCTGCGAGCGCATCGTGGAGCGCTTCCAAGCGCTGATCCCTACGGAGACGTTCTTATGTCTTGTGGCCCGTGCCGGCCGGTTGGTCGTCGCCGCGAAGTCGGACGGTGGGTATGCATCCTTCCTTCGAATCGGCGACCCATGCGAGGGCGATTCCATCGTTGACTGGGTTGCAGAGAACTATCGCTCCGCCGCCATCGGCCCAGACCAAGAGGATACCCGCCAAGGCCGCCCGCTGGTCGGCAGCCGAGACCGGGTGTCGGTGCTTTGCGTACCGATGTTACAACAACGCGGCCCAGGATTGCACCCTCGCCTCGTTGGCGTGCTATATGCCGAGCGTAAACGCGACGAGCCGTTCACCGATGAAGAGAGGAGCACGGCCGAATTGATCGCGCGTTTCGCGGCGGATGCTTTGCTTCGGGCGCAATTCTCGGACGACGTCAAACGAGAATCTGAGATCGATCAGTTGACCGGCTTGCTCAGCGCCGCCGCTTTTCGAAAGCGCCTGCGCTCCGTGGTCGAAGAGCGCCGCCATCCAGCCTTGGGCGAACGCGCGGACGTCGCGCTCCTGTTCATCGATACGGATAGGTTCAAACTCTGGAACGATACGTTCGGCCATGCCGTCGGTGACGGACTGCTCAAGAAACTGGCCGCTATGTTCGGCGCCGTGGCCGCGACCGGCGGCTTTGCCGGCCGCAATGGGGGCGACGAGTTCTGCATCGCGCTGCTCGACCGGACCAAAGATGATGTGGTCGTCGTCGCCGAGGGTTTGCGCGAACGAGTCGAGGCCACCGAGTTCATGGCGGGCGAAAACGCGCCACAGCCGCGCGTTCCCATCACGATCAGTGTCGGTGTCGCCCATTTTCCGGTCGATGTGCCGACGGACACGGAGTTTCCCGCCGATCGTCTGCTCGAGGCGGCAGACGGACGGATGTATGAGGCCAAGCGAGAAGGGCGCAATCGCGTCGCTTACTCGCGCGCACACCCGCTGATGAGACAGGGCCTGTAGTGTCGCTCGAGCTGCTTAACACGTTCGGCACGTTCCTGACGGTCGCCATCGTAGCCGCGACGGCGATCGCCGCATTAGTGCAGCTGCGCCATCTGCGAGCCGGCAACCAGATCAACGCCATGCTCAGCATCGGCGACCGCTTTCAAGGCGCCGATTTCGCGGAGTCGGTCGATTTGATCCAAGGCAACCTTGAGGCTCTCCTCGAGGACCCCGAATTTCGCAACTACATCATTGCGGTCAGGCGCAATCCCATCGTGCCTGAGGTCAGTCCGCTCTTTCGCGACGTGCGCACCGCTGCCGTGACGGTCGGGAATGTCTATGAAGAGCTGGGCATTCTTGTGAGAAACAACATCATCGATCGCACGCTCTTCCTCGACCGATACTGCGGAGTTATCGTGCGCGCTTGGATCCGATTGGAGAAGTTCATCGCGTTTATCCGTCTCGTGAGCGGAGATGAAGGCATTTGGGAGAATTTTGAGCTGATCACCGTCTTCTCACAAGATTGGCTAGAGCGATATCCTACGTCGTACCCGAAGGGGGTTCGCAGGCTGAACCCCCAATGCTCGTGGACCGATCCATCGCAATCCGCACGCGGATCATAAGGAGCCTTTTTCATGGACGTCACCGCAGCAAAACCACTCGTCGTCGACCCCGCTGGCGGTGAAGCGATTTGGTTTCTCGGCACGCTCGCCATCATCCGCGTGAGCGGAGAAGACACAGGCGGGCGCTACGCGCTGTTCGAGGTTTTGCTTCCAAAAGACGCGGCGCCGCCGTTTCACTCCCATCCTCAAGACGAGACGTTCATCGTGCTCGACGGTGAGATCGATTTCTGGATCGGTGACGATCGCAGCAGGTGCACCGCCGGTTCGCTTGCCTTCGCACCCGCCGGAACGCCCCACAGCTTCCTGGTCCGAAGTGACGTCGCGCGTGCGCTCACACTCAGCACACCCGCTGGCATCGAGCAAATGGTGCGCCAACTCGGCACGCCTGCCGAACATCGCGGACTCCCGCCGGATGATCAGTACCCCTCGCGCGAACGGATCGAGGCGGTGAACAGGAAACTGGGAATCGTGTTCCACGGCCCGCCTCCAACCCCATGACCAAGACGCAAGACTATCACTACGGCGAGATGACATGGCCCCAGATCCGCTCCGCTGCAGCCCAAGAGCGGGTCGCGGTCATCCCCGTGGCCACGGTGGAAGACCACGGGCCCCATTTGCCGGTGGACACGGACGTGCGTCTGTGCTGTGCGGCGTGCGATCGCGCCGTTGCCCAGATCCCGGAGCGCGCCATTCTCATCCCGCCCGTCATCCATGGTTACAGTCCGCACCACATGGACTTCCCGGGACCGATCACGATCGGATGGGATACCTTCATTAGATATGTGTTGGATGTGTGCAAGAGCTTGGTGGCTCACGGGTTCCGCCGCATCCTCATCGTGAACGGCCATGGCAGCAACACGCCCTTCGTCGACATCATCGCGCGCCTCACAGTGGTCGAGACCGGCGCGTTGGCGGCGGCCGTTAACTATTGGAATGCCCCGGGCGTCCACGAGGTGGCAGAGTCGCTGCGCGAGTCAGATAAGATCGGCGGCATGAACCACGCCTGTGAGTTTGAGACCTCGATCTATCTCGCGCTGCGCCCCGACCTCGTCGACATGTCAAAAGCGGTGCGCGAGCTTGGCCACCAACCCACCAAGAACTATTGGACGGACCTCGTCGGCGGCGACGGCCCGCTCGTCATGATGGAGCATTGGAGCGCCCTGTCGCGGACGGGCGTTATGGGAGACCCGACGAAAGCGACGGCCGAGAAAGGCGAACGGCTGCTCGTTGCCGCAGCCGCCGGGCTCATCGAATTGGTCGATGAACTCCGCAACCGGAGGGTGGCGGAGCGAGTCGATCACCACGGCAAGGGCTAGATCCCGAGCGCTTTCAGCATTACCCGTTTGGGCCTACGCCCGTCAAACTCACCGTAATGGATCCGCTCCCACGGCCCGAGGTCGAGCTTGGCGTCGGTTACCGGCACGAGCACTTGATGGCCGAGCAGCATGCGCTTGAGATGCGCATCCGCGTTGTCCTCGCCGGTCGCGTGATGCTCGTACTCCGGTTTGGCCGGCGCTAGTTGTTCGAGCCACGTCATGATGTCACGCCACAGCCCGCTTTCGTGGTCGTTCACAAACACGCTCGCGGTGATGTGCATGGCGCTCACCAAGACGAAACCGTCGCGCAGACCTGCGTTGGCCCGCGCCCGCTCGACGTGCTCGGTGATGTCCACGATCTCGTAGCGCTTCTTCGTATTGAGGGTCAGGTACTCGGTGTGTGCGATCATCGCGAAGTTTTCGGGAACGCCGTGGTCTGCGACCTTGACCCGGAGGACTGGCGAGGCTTTGCTTGAAGGCATCGGCCAAACAGGGCGTCCGTCGGCCTTAGCCGTCGGACGATTGGAGGTTTGTATGCGCCACACTCTTCGTTGGAACCTCACGCTCGCCATCATCGCGCTCGTCCTGACGTCGACGATTGGAGCAGCCGTCGCTGGTACGACCGGAGCCATCCGAGGCCGAGTCTACGACAGCACGTCGATCGCGCCGATCCAAGATGCCAAAGTCTCCGTCGTATCGCCCTCGCAAAACGCCGCGACGATGAC
>JAJPHJ010000059.1 GCA_021325335.1 Pseudomonadota bacterium
ATTTGACTAACCGAACCTTTGTGCTATAATGTCTATCTGTGCCCAACCTGGACGAACGCTAACGGAACCCCGATCTCGTCGGCAGAGGCAGCCAGCCTGACAGATCGGACCGGCAGAGCGGACTCGTCCGATTTTGTTTGACCTCGTTTTCCTCAAACGCTTTCATCAATATCCGCTGGTACGCTAACGGGCCGAAAACAGACGTCAACCCCGCCGCGCGCTCACCCAGACACGCGCGGTTTGCTGCGAAGGTAAAACCGCAAGAATGAAGACCGCATCCAAAGACGGCAAGGCAAAGACGGCCGCGAAAGCGGCGCGCGCCCCGAAAGAACCAAAGGCCGCGAAAGCGACCAAAGCGCAAAAAGCCAAAGCGACGACGAAGCGCAGGACGACGGTTCTCGCGCGAGGCATGGCGCGAGCGCGTTCGCCGCGCCCGATCGCCCGCTTGGCGCGTCTGACGGATCCGCGCGCGGCGCTTGAGACGCTCACGCAGACCAAGGGCGTCATCAAGGCTGCGGAGAGCCCGCCGGACAGCCGCTCGGCATCAGCGGGCAAAGAGCGCTACTCGTTCGCGAAGATCCCGCATGTCCTCGACATCCCGGATCTCATCGAGCTTCAAAAAGAGTCCTTCCATTGGTTCATCACGGAAGGTCTGCGCGAAGCGTTCGCCTCCATCTCGCCTATCAAGGATTTCACGGGCAACCTGATCCTCGAGTTCGGCGAGCACAGCCTGGGCGAGCCAAAGTATTCGGTCGAGGAATGCCGCGAGCGCGATATGACCTACTGCGCGCCGCTGCGCGTCCGCGTCCGCCTCATCACGTCCGAATCCGGCGAGATCAAGGGCATCCCGGACCAGGAGATCTTCATGGGCGACTTTCCGCTCATGACCGACAAGGGCACCTTCGTCATCAATGGCGCGGAACGCGTCATCGTCAGCCAGCTCGTGCGCTCGCCCGGCGTGTACTTCCTGGGCGACACCGACACCAATGGCCGCCCGATCTACCGCGCGACGGTCATCCCGAATCGCGGCGCGTGGATCGAGTTCGAGACCGACAACGGCAGCAAGAACGACACGACCGAAGGCACGATCGGCGTGCGGATCGACAAGAACCGCAAGATCATGGCCACGACCTTCGTGCGCGCCCTCGACAAGAAATACGAGACGGACGAAGCGCTCAAAGCGCTCTTCGCCGATCCACGCACGGGCGAGGTGTCGCCCGTCCTTTTGAACTGTCTCGAAAAAGATAAGGACGTCAAGACGCGGGAAGACGCGCTCAAGGAGCTCTACAAGAAGCTGCGCCCCGGCGAGCCGGAAAACGTGGACAACGCCGAGACGTTGCTGCGCAACACCTTCTTCGATGAGAAGCGGTACGATTTGGGCTCGGTCGGACGTTACAAGCTCAATCGCAAACTCGAGAAACAATTCGCGATCATGAACGTCGAGCCGCCACGGCTCGAAGACGTCAAGGACAGCCATGGGCGCGTCAAGGAGAAGGCCGTCCGCCATCTCACGCGCGAGGACCTGATCGGCGTCATCCGCTACCTGATCGAAGTGGTCGAGGGCACGCAGAACATCGACGACATCGACCACCTCGGCAACCGGCGCGTGCGCTCGGTGGGCGAGCTGCTGCAAAACCAATTCCGTGTCGGCCTGCTGCGCCTAGAGCGAGTGGTCCGCGAGCGCATGACCGTTCAAGACATCGAGACGGTCACGCCGCAGGTGCTCATCAACATCCGGCCGGTCGTCGCCGCGATCAAAGAGTTCTTCGGCTCCAGCCAGCTCTCGCAGTTCATGGACCAGACGAACTCGCTCGCGGAGCTGACGCACAAGCGCCGGTTGTCGGCGCTCGGCCCGGGCGGCCTTTCGCGGGAGCGCGCCGGCTTCGAGGTGCGCGACGTGCACCACAGCCACTACGGGCGCATCTGCCCGATCGAGACGCCGGAAGGACCGAACATCGGTCTCATCGGGTCGCTCGCGACGTACGCACGCGTGAACCGTTACGGGTTCATCGAGACGCCATACCGCATCGTGCGCAAGGGCGTCGTGACCGACGACATCATCTATTTGACGGCGGACGAAGAGGATCAGTTCCGCATTGCGCAGGCCAACTCGGAGCTCGACACCCGCAACCGGCTCGTCGGCGACCGCGTGATCTGCCGCTACGCTGAGGAATATATCGAGGCCGCTCCGGCCGACGTCCATCTCATGGACGTCACCCCGAAGCAGATCGTGTCCGTCGCTACCGCCCTCATCCCGTTCCTCGAGCACGACGACGCGAACCGCGCCCTCATGGGCGCGAACATGCAGCGCCAGGCAGTGCCGCTGCTGTGTCCGGAGGCGCCGCTCGTCGGCACCGGCATGGAGCATCGCGCGGCCAAAGACTCGGGCGGCGTGGTGGTGGCTGAAGAGTCGGGCGAAGTGCAGACGGTCACGGCCGAGCGCATCGAGATCAAGAACAACAAGGGCAACGTGAAGTCGTACCCGCTCATCAAGTTCATGCGCTCGAACGCGGGGACGTGCATCAATCAGAAGCCCATCGTCGCCAAAGGCGACACGGTCAAGCGTGGCGCCATCATCGCCGACGGGCCCTCGAGCGACGGCGGCGAGCTTTCGCTCGGCCAGAACGTGCTCGTCGCGTTCATGCCGTGGGAAGGCTACAACTACGAGGACGCCATCCTCATCTCCGAACGGCTGGTCAAGGACGATCGCTTCACCTCCATCCACATCGAGGAGTACGAGTGCGAAGCGCGCGACACAAAGCTCGGCCCCGAAGAGATCACGCGCGACATACCCAACGTCGGCGAGGATGCGCTGCAAGACCTCGACGAGCAAGGGATCGTACGGATCGGCGCCGAGGTGCGGCCCGAGGACATTCTCGTCGGCAAGGTCACGCCGAAGGGCGAAACCGAGCTGACCGCGGAGGAGCGTTTGCTGCGCGCGATCTTCGGTGAGAAATCGCGCGAAGTGCGCGACACGAGCCTCAAAGTGCCGCACGGGGAAAAAGGCAAGGTCATCGACGTCAAGGTCTTCAAGCGCGAGAACGGCGACGAGCTCTCGCCCGGTGTCAACGAACTCGTGCGCGTCTACGTGGCGCAGAAGCGCAAGATCCTCCAGGGCGACAAGATGGCGGGCCGCCACGGCAACAAAGGCGTGATCGCCAAAGTGCTGCCCGAAGAAGACATGCCGTATCTGCCGGATGGCAGACCGATCGAGATCGTGCTCAACCCGCTCGGCGTGCCAAGCCGGATGAACGTCGGACAGATCATGGAGACGCACTTGGGTTGGGCGGCGCGGCTGCTCGGCTTCGAGATCGCGACGCCCGTCTTCGACGGCGCTCGTGAAGCGGACATCTGGGAGTGGCTCGAGCGCGCGCACCTCTCGAAGATCGGCAAGACGCGGCTCCACGACGGGCGCACGGGCATGCCCTTTAACCGCGAGATCACCGTGGGCTACATCTATATGATGAAACTCGCCCATCTCGTGGATGACAAGATCCACGCTCGCTCGACCGGCCCGTACTCGATGATCACGCAGCAACCGCTCGGCGGCAAGGCGCAGTTCGGCGGACAGCGGTTCGGCGAGATGGAGGTCTGGGCGCTCGAGGCCTACGGCGCGGCCTACACGCTGCAAGAGCTGCTGACGGTGAAATCCGACGACGTGGTCGGTCGCGTGAAGACCTACGAAGCGATCGTCAAAGGCGAGAACGTGCTCGAGCCCGGAGTGCCCGAGTCGTTCAAGGTGCTCATCAAAGAGCTGCAGTCGCTGGCGCTCGACGTGAAGGTCTTGACGGAGAACCGGGAAGAGATCGAGATCCGGCTCACGGACGAGGACATCGGCGAAAAGGCGAGCGAGATCGGCTTGCTCATGGGCGACGAAGATCCCAAGCTCGTCGCGCCTGCTCCGACGACGGCCGCATCGCGACCGCGTCGCGCGGGTGCCGAAGGCGAAGGCGAAGAGACGGAAAGCATCGGCGCCGCTGCGAGCACGGCAGTGCTCGATGCCGAGTCGGACGAGGACGAAGAGGAGCTCGACGGGCCCGAAGAGGTCTCGCTCGAGAGCCTGGGTGAGGCAGGCCTCGGTTCGATCGAAGACATCGAACCCTAAATCAAGCCCTCATATATATGTAGGGGGCGATTGGAAAATCGCCCCGTCGATTGGAAAATCGCGCCATCGATTGGAAGATCGCCCACAGGTGAAGGATGTTAGACGTAAATAATTTCGACGCCATGCGCATCGGGCTCGCGAGCCCGGAGCAGATCCGCGCATGGTCGTTCGGCGAAGTGAAGAAGCCGGAGACCATCAACTACCGCACGCTCAAGCCCGAGCGTGACGGGCTGTTCTGCGAGAAGATCTTCGGTCCGACCAAAGACTGGGAATGCCACTGCGGCAAGTACAAGCGCATCCGCTTCAAGGGGATGATCTGCGATCGTTGCGGCGTGGAGATCACCCGCGCGAAAGTGCGGCGCGAGCGCATGGGGCACATCGAGCTTGCCACACCGGTGTCGCACATCTGGTATTTCAAGGGCGTGCCCAGCCGCATCGGCATTCTGCTCGACATGTCGCCACGCCAGCTCGAGAAGGTCATCTACTTCGCGGCGTACATCGTCATCGATCCCGGGGGAACGCCGCTCGAAAAGCGTGAGATCCTCACGGAGCAGAAGTACCGCGAGCATCGCGAGAAGAACGGCAACGCGTTTCGCGCCGGCATGGGCGCCGAAGCGGTGCGCGAGCTCTTGCGCGATCTCAACCTGCACAAGCTGCAAGCGGAGCTGCGCAAGGAATTCCAAGAGACGACCGGCCAGAAGCGCATCAAAGCCATTAAACGGCTTGAAGTCGTCGAGGCGTTCCAACATTCCGGCAACAAGCCGGAGTGGATGATCCTGTCGTCGGTGCCGGTGATCCCGCCGGAGCTGCGGCCTATGGTCCAGCTCGACGGCGGGCGCTTTGCGACCTCGGACTTGAACGACCTCTACCGCCGCGTCATCAATCGGAACAACCGGCTGAAGCGGTTGCTCGAGCTATCGGCGCCCGAGATCATCATCAAAAACGAGAAGCGCATGCTGCAAGAAGCGGTCGACGCGCTCATCGACAACGGCCGGCGCGGCCGTCCGGTGACCGGGCCGAACAACCGGCCGCTCAAATCGCTCTCGGACATCCTCAAGGGCAAGCAGGGCCGTTTCCGGCAGAACCTGCTCGGCAAGCGGGTCGACTATTCAGGCCGTTCGGTCATCGTGGTCGGGCCGAACCTGCGCCTGCATCAGTGCGGGCTGCCCAAAGAGATGGCGCTCGAGCTCTTCAAGCCGTTCGTCATGAAGAAGCTCGTCGATCGCGGTCAGGCGCACAATATCAAGAGCGCGAAACGTATGGTCGAGCGCGTGCGCCCAGAAGTCTGGGACGTCCTCGATGAGGTGATCAAGGACCACCCCGTGCTGCTCAACCGCGCCCCGACGCTCCACCGTCTTGGCATCCAAGCCTTCGAACCGGTGCTCGTGGAAGGCAAGGCCATCCAGATCCACCCGCTCGTCTGCACGCCCTACAACGCCGACTTCGACGGCGACCAGATGGCCGTCCATCTGCCGCTGTCCGCCGGCGCGCAGGCCGAGGCGCGCATCCTCATGCTCAGCTCGAATAACATCTTGCAGCCATCGTACGGCAACCCCGTGTCGATTCCGACGCAAGACATGGTGCTCGGACTGTACTACCTCACGATCGACTCCGAGACGGCCGGCGCCATGCCGAGCATGCCGCGTCAGGACGGAGCCGCGCAAAAGCGCACGTTCTTCTCGGAAAAGGAAGCGCAGCTCGCCTACGACGCGGGCGCCATCTCGCTCCACGAGCCGATCCGGGTTCGCTGGCGCGACGGCGCGATCGTCGACACGACTATCGGGCGGGTGATCTTCAACTCGGCGTTCCCGCCCGCGTGGGGGCACCCGTACATCAACCGCACCGTCGACAAGAAGGGCCTCACGCAGCTCATCGCCGAGTGCTATCGCCGCTACGGCAACGCCGAAACCGCGGGATTCCTCGACTCGATAAAGACGCTCGGCTTCCGCTTCGCCACCGTCTCGGGGACGACCGTGTCCATCAGCGACATCGTGATCCCCAAGCGCAAAGAGGCGCTCATCGCCAAGGCTGACGCGAGCGTCGTGCAGATCAACGAGCTCTATAAGGAAGGCCTGCTCTCAGACGACGAGCAGTACAACAAGACCATCGACGTTTGGACGAAGACCGGCGAAGAGGTCACGCAGGCCATGCTCGAGGAGCAAGACCGGCTCAACTCCATCTTCATGATGGCGACGTCGGGCGCGCGCGGCTCGATCGCGCAGGTCAAGCAGATCGCGGGCATGCGCGGCCTCATGGCCGATCCTTCCGGACGCATCTTGAGCATCCCGATCAAGGCCAACCTCAAAGAGGGGCTGACCGTTCTCGAGTACTTCATCTCGACCCACGGCGCGCGCAAGGGTCTTGCCGACACCGCGCTGCGCACGGCGGACTCGGGCTACCTCACGCGCCGCCTGGTGGACGTCGCGCAAGACGTGATCGTGCGGGAAGAGGACTGCAAGAGCGAGCGGGGCATCGTGGTGAGCGATATCGCCGAAGGGAAAGAGATCATCGAGCCGCTCGTCAACCGCATCGTCGGCCGGTACGCGCTGCACGACATCGCAGATCCCGGCCACCCGGGCGAGATGCTCGTCAAAGCGGGCCAGGAGATCGACGAAGAGATCGCGTCGCGCATCGTCGCGGCGGGGATCAAAGACGTGTGGATCCGTTCCGTGCTCACCTGCGATGCGCGCGTCGGGGTGTGCTCGGTCTGCTACGGACGCAACCTTGCGACGGCTGGCGTCGTGGATATCGGCGAGGCGGTCGGCATCATCGCCGCGCAGAGCATCGGCGAGCCGGGTACGCAGCTCACGCTGCGGACCTTCCATACGGGCGGCGTCGCGTCGGAGGACATCATCACGGGTCTGCCGCGGGTCGAAGAGCTCTTCGAGGCGCGCAAACCAAAAGGACAGGCGATCATCACGGAAGAGTCCGGCACGGCGCACATCGTCGAAGAAAAGGGCATCCGGGAAGTCGTCGTCACCGACGCTCAAGGCGAGGAGCACGCCTACGAGATCCCGTTCAACGTCCACCTCACGGTGCACGACGGAGATCGTCTCGTGGCGGGCGACCAGCTCATCGAGGGATCGGTGAACCCGCACGACATCTTGCGCATCAAGGGCGAGACTGCGTTGCAGAACTATCTCGTCCAAGAGGTGCAAAAAGTCTACCGCAGCCAGGGCGTGGACATCAACGACAAGCACATCGAGGTCATCGTGCGCAGCATGCTGCGCAAGAAGAAGGTGACCGAGAGCGGCGACACGCGGCTCTTGCCGGGCCAAATGCTCGACGCGGAGAAGTTCCTCGAAGAGAACGCCAAGGCGGTCGCGGCCGGCCTCGAGCCTGCCAAGGCCGACACGGTGCTGCTCGGCGTCACGAAGGCGTCGCTCGCGACGGAGTCGTTCCTCTCGGCAGCCTCGTTCCAAGAGACGACCCGCGTCCTGACGCAAGCGGCCATCGAAGGCAAGTACGATCCGTTGCTTGGGCTCAAGGAGAACGTGATCATCGGCAAGCTCATCCCCGCGGGGACGGGCATGCCCAGATATCGTGCGGTGGAGACTTCGGTTCGCGGGCGCCCGGCGTTCCGCGAGAGCGACATCTTCTCGGATATCCCGGAGGAGCCGCTCGAGGACGAACTCGCGCAAGCCCAAGACCTCGCGGTCGCGGAGCAAGTCGCTCCTCAAGCAGGCGAAAGCACGGGATTCGAAGAGCTCTCTGCGAGCGCCGAGCCCGAGCCGGCAGAGCAGTCGGTCTTCGAGCGAGTCATGGAGGCGGTCTCTTCTGAAGGCAGCGACGGCGAGGTGGTCCTGCCCCAAGAGGTGCACGCCGACGCTGACCGCGACGAAGCCATTGCCGCCGAGCCGGCACCAGCGGCGGTCTCCGACGCAGGCGAATCGATGGTCGATCCAGTCGAGCCTTCGGCGCCCGAGCCGGAGCACTCGCCGGATCCCGAGCGCTGACGAGGGCGACTTGCCAGTCGCCCCCTACAACACTGACGCGGGCGACTTGCCAGTCGCCCCCTACAATACCAACCGGCAGCCTTGACGCTCCAGCGTTCCGTCTGGTAGAATACGTTGGTTGCGGGTCTCCTTTAGGGACCCTGCGTTTCCCGGCGGTCTTTTCTTCCAGCACGAACCGGCGGATATCCAAGTGGACGCGGCTCCACGCCGTTCTCCGTCGCCCCGTCTGGCGCGCCTACCGCCAAGAAAGGTTCTCGTTGCCCACGATCATGCAGCTGGTGCGAACCGGCCGCGAAAAGATCAGAAAGAAGTCGAAATCCCCGGCGTTCTTGATCTCCCTGACGGGAGCGAAGCCGGGTCATCCTGACTTGCCGCAACGCCAGAAGTTCATCGCCAAGGGCAATCCCCAACGGCGCGGCGTGTGCACCCAAGTGAAGACCGTCACCCCGAAAAAGCCGAACTCCGCGCTTCGCAAAGTCGCGCGCGTGCGCCTCACGAACGGCATCGAAGTGACGGCGTATATCCCCGGCATCGGCCACAACCTGCAAGAGCACTCCGTCGTGCTCATCCGCGGTGGCCGCGTCAAAGATCTCCCGGGCATCCGCTATCACATCATCCGCGGCACGCTCGACGCGCAAGGCGTGCAGAACCGCAAGCAAGGCCGGTCCAAGTACGGCGCCAAGCGGCCGAAGGCCTGACCGATGCCCCGCAAAGGACCTGCGCCGAAGCGCCAAGTGCTGCCCGATCCGCGCTACAATTCGCGGACCCTGGCGCGCTTCATCAACAAGATCATGCTGCGCGGCAAGAAGAGCACCGCGGAGCGCATCACCTATGGCGCCTTCACCATTCTCAAGGACAAGACCCAAAAAGATCCGATGGACGTCTTCACCCAAGCGCTCAATAACGTGATGCCGCTCGTCGAAGTCCGGCCGCGCCGCGTGGGCGGCGCCACCTATCAAGTGCCGATGGAGGTCCGGCCGGACCGCCGGCAAGCCATGGGCATGCGCTGGCTCATCTCGTACGCGCGCTCGCGACCGGGCCGCACCATGGAAGAACGCCTCGCAGCAGAACTGCTCGACGCGGCGAACAATCAAGGCTCGTCTGTGAAGAAGCGCGAGGATACGCACCGCATGGCCGAGGCGAACAAAGCGTTCGCGCATTACCGATGGTGACGACCTCCAGCACGCAGACGGGCGACAAGAAAGGCAAGACCACGACACGGGAGTTCTCGCTCGCCAACACGCGCAACATCGGCATCGCCGCCCACATCGACGCCGGCAAGACGACGACGACCGAACGCATCCTGTTCTACACTGGCCGCACCCACAAGATGGGCGAGGTTCACGAAGGCGCGGCCACGATGGACTGGATGGAGCAGGAGCAGGAGCGCGGCATCACGATCACGTCCGCCGCGACGACGTGCGTGTGGCGCGACACGCGCATCAATATTATTGATACGCCCGGCCACGTGGACTTTACGGTCGAGGTGGAGCGCTCCATGCGGGTGCTCGACGGGCTCGTGGCGCTGTTCGACGCCGTCGCAGCCGTGCAGCCGCAGAGCGAGACGGTCTGGCGCCAGGCCAACAAGTACCACGTGCCTCGCATCGTCTTCATCAACAAGATGGATCGCACGGGCGCTGACTTCTACAACAGCGTGGAGAAGATCCGCGAGCGGCTCGGCGCGCGGGCCATCCCCATCATGCTCCCCATCGGAGCGGAAGACAAGTTCGTCGGCTTCCTCGATTTGCTCACGCAGAAGGCGACCATCTACACGGACGACCTCGGCAAGGCGATGACCGAAGCGGACATGCCGGCCGACATGCGTGAGCTCGTGACGCGCTATCGCGCCGAACTGATCGAAGCCGTCGCCGAGACGGATGACCACCTCACCGAGAAATTCGTCGAAGGCAAAGAGATCTCGGCCGCCGAGATCGCAAAAGCGCTACGCGCCGCGACGATCAAGGGCATCGTCGTGCCGGTGCTATGCGGCTCCGCCTTCAAGAACAAGGGCGTGCAGCCGCTGCTCGACGCGGTCGTCGACTATCTGCCGTCACCGCTCGACCTGCCGGACGTGGAGGGCGACGATCCTGACCATCCTGGTAAGCGCATCGCCCGCAAGCCCTCGGACGACGAACATTTCTCCGCGCTTGCGTTCAAAATCATGACCGACCCGTTCGTCGGCAAGCTCACCTTCTTCCGGACCTACTCGGGTAAGCTGACCGCAGGCTCGTACATCTACAACTCCACCAAAGGGCAGCGCGAGCGCATCGGCCGCATCCTGCGCATGCACGCCAACCACCGGGAAGACGTCGAAAGCGTCGAGGCGGGCGACATCGCAGCGGCGGTGGGTCTGAAGAACACGGTCACGGGCGACACGCTGTGCGACGAGAAGCACCCCATCATCTTGGAGAACATCACGTTCCCCGAGCCCGTGATCAGCCAGGCGATCGAGCCCAAGACCAAAGCCGACCAGGAGAAGCTCGGCCAGTCGCTCGGCAAGCTGGCTGAAGAGGATCCTACCTTTAAGATGTACACGGACGAGGAGACCGGCCAGACGATCATCTCGGGCATGGGGGAGCTGCACCTGGAGATCATCGTCGACCGGATGCTGCGCGAATTCAAG
Organism: Pseudomonadota bacterium; assembly: GCA_021325335.1. Lineage (GTDB taxonomy): Bacteria > Vulcanimicrobiota > Vulcanimicrobiia > Eremiobacterales > Eremiobacteraceae > JAJPHJ01. Next base: position 10,685 of record JAJPHJ010000059.1, read on the forward strand.
GTCCAAGCCAACGTCGGCAAACCGCAGGTCGCATACAAAGAGGCGATCACGAAGACCGCCGAGGCCGAAGGGCGCTACATCCGCCAGACCGGCGGCAAAGGCCAGTACGGCGACTCCTGGATCCGCTTGGAGCCGCTCCCGCCCGGATCGGGCGTCGAGTTCGAGAGCAAGATCGTGGGCGGCGCGATTCCCAAGGAGTTCATCCGGCCGATCGAGGCGGGCGTCCGCGAGGCCGCGCTCTCAGGGGTCCTTGCGGGGTATCCGGTCGTGGATTTCAAAGCGGTCGTGTTCGACGGCTCGTACCACGACGTCGACTCGAGCGAGATGGCCTTTAAGATCTCGGGCTCGATGGCGTTCAAAGAAGCAAATCGCAAGGCCGGGCCGATCATCAAAGAGCCGATCATGGGCGTCGAGGTCGTGACCCCCGAGCAATTTTTGGGAGACGTCATCGGCGATCTCAACGCACGGCGCGGCCACGTGCTCGGGATGGAACCCGAAGCCGGCGGCGCGCAGAAGGTGAAAGCGAACGTACCGCTCGCGGAGATGTTCGGCTACGCAACGGATCTGCGCAGCCGCACGCAAGGGCGTGCAACGTACACCATGGAGTTCGCACATTACGCGCAGGTCCCTAA